>JAZBLP010000083.1:0-16987 GCA_037033305.1 Actinomycetota bacterium
CGAAGGGCGAGGCCGCCAAGGGCCTCATCCCCGTGCTCGACGACCTCGACCGCGCGGCTCAGCACGGTGACCTGGTCGAGGGCACTCCCTTCGCCGTCATCGCGGGCAAGGTGCGCACGGTCGTCGAGCGTCTCGGTGTCGTCTCGTACGGCGAGAAGGGCGAGGAATTCGACCCGCAGCGCCACGAGGCGATCTTCCAGCAGCCCACCCCGGGCGCCGACAAGACCACGGTGCTCGAGGTCGTCGAGGTGGGTTACCGCCTCGGTGACGTCGAGCTGCGTCCCGCGAAGGTCGTCGTCGCCGTACCCGCAGAGTAGGTGATCGATGGCTAGCCAGGACTGGTTCGACAAGGACTTCTACAAGACCCTCGGGGTCTCGAAGGATGTCAGCGACGCTGATCTCAAGAAGACGTACCGCAAGCTCGCTCGCAAGTATCACCCCGACTCCAATCAGGGTGATGAGAAGGCGGAGGCGAAGTTCAAGGAGATCAGCGAGGCCTACTCGGTGCTCTCCGACGCAGAACAGCGCAAGGAGTACGACGAGATCCGCGCGATGGGCTCGGGCGCTCGCTTCACGGCGAGCGGCGCGGGCGCAGGCGGCTTCGAAGACGTCTTCAGCCGGTTCGGGCAGCAGGGGCGCGGGCAGCAGCAGTCCGCCGACTTCGAGGACATCTTCGCGATGTTCAACCAGGGTCAGGGCGGCTCGTTCGGCTCCGGCCGGTTCGGGCAGACCTCCGGCGGATTCCGCGGTTTCGGCGGACCCCAGAAGGGGGCCGACGTCACGGCGCGCACCACGCTCGACTTCGTGACAGCCGTGCAGGGCGAGACCATCACCCTGCAGGGAGAAGACGGCAAGCCGTTCAAGGTCAAGATTCCCGCGGGCGTCGCCGACGGTCAGAAGATCCGGCTCCGCGGCCGCGGCCGCCCCTCGCCCGACGGCGGGGAGAACGGTGACGTGGTGGTGCAGATCTCTGTGCGACCGCACCCGGTGTTCACCCGCGAGGGACTGAACCTGCGGGTGGTCGTGCCGGTGACCTTCACCGAGGCCGCACTCGGTGCGACCATCGAGGTGCCGACGCTGAGCGGCGACACGGTCAAGCTCCGTGTCGCGCCCGGCACGCCGTCCGGACGCGTTCTGCGCGTCAAGGGGCGTGGCGTCACCACCTCGAAGGGCACGGGCGACCTGCTCGCCGAGCTGCAGATCGCGGTGCCGTCGCACCTCGACGAAGCCGCTCGGGAGGCACTCGAGAAGTTCCAGGCGCTCGAGCCCGCAGAGAACCCGCGGGCCGACCTCATGGCCAAGGCCCGCCGCTAGAGCACCGCCACACAGAATGACGACGAACGCGAACACCGAGGAAGAGGTGAGGGAACATGGTTGACCAGCACATGGATGCCGACACCCCGGTGTTCGCGATCGCCGTCGCCGCCCAGCTCACGGGGCTGCACCCGCAGACCCTGCGACAGTACGACCGCATCGGCCTGGTCGTGCCGGGTCGGACGTCCGGCGGCTCCCGCCGCTATTCCACCCGCAACATCGAACAGCTCCGCGAAGTCGCTCAACTGTCGTCCGAAGGCGTCAGCCTTCCCGCGATCGCGCGCCTTCTCGACCTCGAAGACGAGAATCGGATGCTGCGGCGACGCGTCGCCGAGCTCGACGCCGCGCTGCGTGCCGAACGGGAGAACCGCCCGGGCATGCGCGTCTTCGCAGCAGGATCCGCCGGCGTCATCCCGATGCCCAGCGGTCGCCGCATGCGTCGGTCGGCCGAGGTCGTGCTCTGGCATCCAGGCAGCGGTCGGGGCTGACGACCCGAATTGCCGGCTCCCGACGAGTGCAGGGCGGGGCGGCCGCACTCGTCGTCCAGCCGCGCGCGGTATCGTTGCGACACGATGAGGATGACGCGTCGCACACTGCTGATCGGCGCCGGAGCCGGTGTCCTGGGAGTCCTGCTGGCCTCCTGCACGCCCGAGCCGGCGCCGTCTCCCACGCCCGATCGCTCGCCGACTCCGCAGCCGACCGCCGGGTCCATCACCCCCGCGGCATTCGCGCGCAGCTCCTGGACGACCGACCCGTTCGCGCTGGGCGCCGTGAGCTTCACCCCGGTCGGCACGCAGGCCAGTGCTCGCGAGGCGCTGGCCGAGCCGATCGACGACCGCCTGTTCCTGTCCGGCGAGGCGACCGATGTCGACGCGCCCGGCACGATCGCCGCTGCACTCCGATCCGGTGACCGAGCCGCCGACCAGCTGCTCCGCGCGGCCGAGAGCGGCGAGCGCGTGGCGATCGTCGGCGCAGGACTCGCGGGTGCCGCCGCCGCGGCCCGCCTCGTCGCCGAAGGGCTGCAGGTCACGGTGTTCGAGGCGCGCGACCGCGTCGGCGGACGCATCCAGTCCGTGGTCGACGACAAGGCCTGGCCGTTTCCCGCTCAGCTGGGCGGCTGGCTGCTCGGGTCCTCCGACGACGTCCTGCTCGACGCTCTCAATGCCATCGACATGCGCACGGTTCCCGTCACGGGTTCGCTGTGGCGCTCGACCGACGGCGACGTCGAGCCGGTGTCGAGCGAGTCGGTGCAGGCCGCGATCGCGACCGCCCAGCAGGGCCTGACCGACTCCTCTCTCGATGAGGCGCTCGCAGCGGCGGGTGCCGATCCCGAGGAGCCGGGTCTTGCGGCGTTGCTCGCCTCGATCGCCGCCACTGCCGGCGCGGATGCGTCCGATGTCTCGACGTGGTTCCCCCCGCGACTGCCGGCCGATGGGATGCTGGCGCCACTCGGCGACCTCACCCCGCCGATCGACGCGCTTCTCGAGGGCGCGAAGCTGAGCCTCTCGTCGCCGGTCAGCCGCGTCGCCTACGACGAGGCGGGAGTCAGCCTCGGCATCGCCTCGGGCGAGTCGCTGTCGTTCGACCGTGTGCTGATCACGGTGCCCCTCGGCGTGCTGAAGAGCGAAGGCCTGCAGTTCTCTCCCGCGCTGCCCTTCGGCCACCGCGGAGCCATCGCCGAACTCGACATGGGGCGCATCGAGACCGTGTGGCTGCGCTTCGACGATCCGCTGATCGCGGCGGGGCCCGAGTCCGAGTCCGAGCCAGAGGAGGGTGCTGATGGAGCGGATGCCTCCGCCGCCACACTCTGGCATGTGGTCGGCGGCGATGCGCTGATCCGCACCTGGATCAACCTCGCACCCGCCACCGGCGAGAACGTCGTGGTGGGGATCGTCGGCGGCGAAGCGGCCGGCACGTTCGCCGAGCTGGACGAGCAGAAGGCGCTCGAGGCCGCGATCGCCTCGCTCGCACCGTTCCTCGACGCACCCGCCTGATCGCGCTCAGACCTCCGGCCGCTCCCGGCCGCGCCGCCGCATCCTGCTGACGAGCACGATCACCGTCGCGACCAGGGCGAAGATCGCCAGGGCCACCGCGCTGGTGATCAGGAACTCGGGCGGACCCGACACCTGCCGCGGGTCGAGGAAGTAATACGGGTACCAGCCGACCGATGGCCCGCGCCACATCGTGACGCCGCCCCAGGCGAGCGGGAAGCTGAGCGCCGTCGGCACGACCCACCACGGCACCCCGCGGTGCCCGGGGGTGAGCACCCAGGCGAGGGCGGTGCAGGCCGGCAGGTAGAAGTGCAGCACCTGGTCCGACCACGGCACGTCGACGCGGATGCCCCGCAGGCCGGCCTGCCAGACGATCAGCGCGAAGGCGAGACCCGCGGTGATGGTCCACGTCAGCACGAGAGCCAGAGCCACGGTGAACCAGCGTGGATCAGTCGCCCGGATGAAGGCGAGCACCGCGCCGATCAGCAACACGACCACGAGTGCGCAGTTGGACTGCACGGTGAGATAGGCGAAGAAGTTCTCACCCGCGATCGTCCGCGAACTCAGACCCCAGAAGAGACGGTGCACGAGAGCGACGGTGCACACGGCTGCTGTCGTCAGGCGCAGCACGCCGAACACCGATCGTGCCCTCACCTTCGTCTCTGCCCCTTTCCGGCTGCGCTCGATGTTCCCGTATATCGCGCATCACGCCATCCGGCGAGTCTACGGAAGGCGGCCGGGAGCGAGGTGGTGTGTATCCTGTCAACAGTTAACAGGAGGTCACCGTGACACAGACCGTCAAGCGCGGGGAGTCCCTCGGCGCGCAGGTGGCGCAGGTCCTGCGTCAGCGCATCGTGCGCGGCGAGCTCTCACCCGGCGAGCGCATCACCGAAGAGGCGCTCGCCGAAGAGTTCTCCGTGAGCAGGGGGCCGATCCGGGACGCTCTCACGCAGCTCAGCTTCGAGAAGCTCGTGGAGGTGCAGCGCCCTCGGGGCGTCTACATCACCGGGCTCTCGCAGGATGACGTGGATCAGCTCTACAGCCTGCGCGGCGCCCTCGAGCAGCTCGCGCTGTCGCGCGCCATGCGAGTGGATGACGACGCGCGCTGGGCAGCGATGGCTGCGGCGGTCGATCGCATGAGCCGGGCGGCCGACAGGGGCGACCACGCCGCCTTCGTCGCCGCCGATCTCGAGTTCCACTCCGAGATCTACGTCCTCGCCGACCATCCCCGTCTGCAGGGAGCGTGGAGTCAGTACCTTCCGACCTTCGCGTCGCTCCTCGAGGTGACGATCAACCATGACGACGACCTCCACGAGTCGTCCGACGACCACGTGAAGCTCATGGGCGTCATGCGATCGGGCACCCCCGAGGAGGCGGCGGCGGTGCTCACCGCCCACCTCGACGGTGCACGTGATCGGATGCTCAGCGAGCTGGCCGACCGACCGGCCTGACCTCGGACAGGGCCGCCGATCGCCCCTGAGGTATCAGGCGGGAGGCGTCAGACGACGGCGCAGCACCCAGGTGTTCCCGGTCGCGTCGCCGCTGTGCTCGAAGTCGTCGAGCACCGCCGTCGACAGGGCGAGGCCTCGTCCGCTCTCGCTGTCGACATCGGGCATCGTGACGGCATCCCAGTCGATCCTGGCCGGGTCGGCAGTGTCGACGAACGTGGCGACGAGGTCGTCGGCGCCCACTTCGATGTCGACCTCGACGGTGATGCCGACATCCGGCTCGCCCGGCGCGTCAGCGTGCGTCGCGATGTTCGTCGACACCTCGCTCACGGCCAGCGCGAACAGCGTGCGGTCCTCGGGTGCCACGTGCGGGGCGGACTCCCAGAGGGCGTCCAGGGCATCGAGGACGTGCTCGACGAAGGCGGGGCCGGCGAGGCCCGCGACGTGCGCCCTGCGCTCTTCATCGCCCATCGAACGCCGTCTCGGGTGTCGGGTGGTCGAGCAGCACTCGGTCGAGGTTCGTGAGGTGCAGCACGGTCCGCACGGCCTCGGGCACCGCCGCGATGCGCAGATCGCCGCCCGCGACCCTGGCGCTCTTCAGGCCGCCGACGAGGGCTCCGAGGCCCGACGAATCGACGAACTGCAGGTCCGCCATGTCGATGACGATCCTCGCCTCTCCTCCGGTCACGAGGTCGTTCACCGCCTTGCGGAGCAGTGGCGCTCCCGTCGCCGTGAGGCGGCCGGACAGGGAGATCACGGCGAAGCCGTCCCTGATGTCAGTGCTGAGATCCATGGTTCTCCTCCTCGAGGGTTCGGGCCGGTCCGCGGTAGCGGGCGGCTTGGATGATGACGCTGAGCACGACGAGGTCGTACAGCACCCACACCGTGTTGACGAGGGTGCCTGTGCCATCGCCCGTGCCGATGACGACGCGCGTGATGCCGATCACCAGCGCCACGCTCAGCACGAGCATCGCGGTCAGCTGCGGCCAGATCTGGCCCCACGGCACTCCTCGCGGGTCCCGTCCGTCCTTGCGCGTCACGGCGAACGACAGGGGGCGGCCGAAAGCCACGTTCGCCAACGCCGTCCAGCATGCGCGGATCCAGACCGGGAACAGCGCGAGCGAGTACTGCTGCCCGCGCCAGGTTCTCAGCCTCTTGGCGACCACGAGGAAAAGCAGCTGGTTGACGAGGAAGTAGGGCAGGAACCGCACGAAGAAGTCCACCGACCAGGCGGTCACGGGAAGGACCCCGAAGACGAGGTAGACGACGGGCGCCGTGAGGTAGACGACGGCGGCGAACCCCGACAGATAGCTCCACATCGTGGCGAAGTACATCATCCGCTGTCCCATCGACAGACCGCGTTTGACGAGCGGGTTGTCTCGCAGCATGACCTGCAGAGTGCCCTGGGCCCAGCGCAGGCGCTGCGTCAGCATGGTGCGCAGATCCTCGGGGGCGAGCCCCTGGGCCAGGATCTCGTGGTGATACACGCTTCGCCACCCGAGCGAGTGCAGCTGCATCGCCGTGGCCATGTCCTCCGTCACGGAGATCGTGGCGAGAGGAAGGATCGGCTGCGCCTCACCGCCGCGGTCGAGGCGGAGCGCGTCGAGCAGGGCCGAGACGGCGTCGAGTGCCGTGATGGGGGAGAGGTCGGATTCGGCGAGGGCGGTGAGGCCCGCCTCATCGACGACGATCGCATCGAGCTGCGTGTCGTGGGCGATCGGCAGGGCACCCAGCTCCGCGAGGTCCGAACGGATGCCGGCGAGATCCTTCGCCACAAGGATCACCGAGGCGTTGCGCACGGCCGCCGAGACAGAATCCGCCACCTCGCGCACGGGGGCTCCCGCGGCGAGATCGCGTCGAGCACGTCCGATCGACAGGTGCAGCGAGTACAGCTCGCGACGGAGCTCGGGATCGGATGCCGACCGCATCTCCTTCTCGACCAGGGTCTCGGAGGTGCGCAGCGCCCGAGCCGCCGTGTCGGTCACCTCGCGCACGTAGCCGATGATGCCGAGCTGCATCAAGGCGTCGCGACGGAGCAGCGCGTTCGATCCGCAGAAGAACGCCGCGTTCCAGCCGTCCTTGCCCTGCTGGATCGGACCGTAGAACAGCGGCGCCTGACTGCCGAGCGGGTCGGCCTCATCGACGTTGACGAACCACTGCGGGGTCTGCACCACGGCGACCTCGGGGTCGTCGGCGAAGTACCCGAGCGTGCGGTGCAGGATCAGAGGATCGGGGATCTGGTCGGCGTCGAGGATGAGGAGGAACTCCCCGTCGGTCTCGAACAGCGCGCTGTTGAGGTTGCCCGCCTTCGCGTGCCGGGGCTTGCCGGTCCAGTCGTCGGAGCGGGTGAGGTAGCCGATGTCGGCGTCGCGGGCGGCCTGCTCGAGTTCGGGACGTGCGCCGTCGTCGAGGATCCAGGTGGTGTGGGGGTAGGCGATCCCGCGTGCGGCCCGAGCCGTCGTCATCACGAGCTCCACGGGCTCGTTGTATGTCGCGATGAAGACGTCTACGGTGCCCTGCGGTGGTGACACCGGGGCCGGGCGCTCCTTGGCCCGCCACATCGTGAGGCAGAACAGGAACGTGTCGATCAGGCTGTAGGTCTCGGCGATCACCAGGGGCACGGCGATCCACCAGGCCGACCAGTTCACCGATTCGAGCCAGCGCCACGCGACGTAGTTCACACCCAGAAGCACCGACAGGACGGCGATGATGCGGATCGCGGCGAACCGCGCGGTCATACGTCGCGCCTCACCACGACCACGGTGATGTCGTCGGTCGCGCGGTCATCGGAGATGAGCCGCAGCGCCTCGTCGATCGCTCCGTCGGGACCGAGCGTGTCGAGCACCCGGGCCACGTGGGCGAACGGGTCATCCGCATCGAGCACGTCGAGCAGTCCGTCGCTGCAGCAGACGAAGGCGTCGCCGGGCTGCAGCCGGGTGGTGCGGGACTCCCGCGCCCCCTGATCGGGCAGCGCCGCGCCCATTCCGAGCGGAAGCCCGGTGGAACGCAGGTGCTCCCAGGAGCCGTCGCGGCGAAGGATGAACGCCAGACTGTGTCCTGCGTCGATGACCTCGAGGTCGCCGCTCTCCGGGCGGAGCTCGGCGTGGACCGCCGTGACGAACATCGTCGTCTCCGAGAGGTCCTCCTCGAGAATCCGATCGGCGTCGGCGATGGCCTCGGCGATGCTGCGCTCGGGAGCGGTGCGCAGCGAAGCGCGCACGCCCGCGGCGACGATCGCGGGGCCCGTGCCCTTGCCCATCGCGTCGGCCAGGGTGATGCGCAACGCCTCTCCGTGCAGGCGCAGGTCGAAGAAGTCTCCCGCGAGACGGCCGCGAGAGACGCCGCCGCCGGCGATCGAGTATCCGGGGACCGTGGGGATCGAGTGCGGCCTCAGCGCGCTCTGGATCAGAGCGGCCTGATCGAGCTCGGCATCGGCGGCGATCTCGGTCTGCACCCAGAAGGCGAGATCTCGGAGCAGGCCGCGCTCCGCCTCCGAGAACGAATGAGGCTCCGTGTCGAGGACGCACAGGGTGCCGACCGGTTCGCCGCCCGGCGCGTGCAGGGGGTGTCCGGCATAGAACCGGAGGTGCGGGTCGCCGGTCACGAACGGGTTCGCCGCGAAGGTCTCGGTCGCGCTCGCATCCTCGATGACGACGGTGCGATCCTGGCCGACCGTGTAGTCGCAGAACGAATCCTGCCTCGGCGCCTCCTGGCCGCCGAGCCCGATCTGCGACTTGCGCCACTGACGATCGCCGTCGAGGAGCGAGACGCTCACCATCGGCACACCGAACATCTGTCGTGCCAGCCTCGCGACTCGATCGATCCGTTCATCCCGGGGGGTGTCGAGGATCCCGAGTTCCTCCAGCGCCTGCTGCCTCCTGAGCTCGTCGAACATGCTCCGCCTCCCTCGTAGCTCCTTTCATCCTGGCATCTGAGAGGCTGGGACGACAGCAAGGAGCGGAGGCCACGACATAGTGTTGACTGTTAACAGTCAACACTGATACGGTTCGGGGGTCGACAACAAGGTCGACCCACGTAGAGGAGCAAAGATGCCCCGCAAGCGCATCACCCGGGCTGCCGCAGCTCTCGCGGCCGTCGCCGCCACCGCTCTCGTCCTGTCGGCCTGCACGAAGGTCGAAGAGGGTGAGGATGCGGCATCCGCCTTTCCCGAGAACGACATCCGCCTGATCATCCAGGCCAACCCCGGCGGCGGGTCCGACCTGTCGTCGCGCGCGCTCGCCACCGAGCTCGAGGGGATCCTCGGCGTCAGCGTGATCCCCGAGAACATGCCGGGTGCCGCAGGCGCACTCGCCATGGAGTACGTCGGCGCGCAGGATCCTGACGGCTACGTGATCGGGTTCGCCCCGGTCGAGATCGCCATGCTCAACACGACGCAGAGCGCGAACGTGCTGCCCGAGGACTTCGATCTGCTCGGCCAGATCATGCTCGCCCCCGGTGTCGTCACGGTCGGCGCGAACAGCGGCATCGAGACTCTGGAAGACCTGGTCGCCCAGGCCGAGGCCGGCGCAGTGACCGTCGCCAACTCCGGCGCAGGCTCGATCTGGGAGGCCGCGACGATCGGCCTCGGGGACGCGACCGGCGCCGCCTTCACGCCCGTTCCCTACGACGGGGGAGCGACGGCCGTCGCCGCCGCAGCATCCGGCGAGACCGTCGCCGCCGTGTCGGGCCTGGGCGAGGCCCTCGCGCAGGGCGAAGCGGTGCGCATCCTCGCCGTGCTCAACGATGAGCGCCACCCGGATGCCGAGGACGTGCCGACGGCCGACGAGGCGATCGGCGAGGACGTGGTCTTCGGCGGCTGGGGCGGCATCTACGCCCCGAAGGGCCTGCCCGACGACGTGAAGGGCGAGCTCGAGGCGGCCGTCAAGGAGGCCGTCGAGTCCGACACCTACCAGCAGTTCCAGAAGGATGCCGGCAACCTCGTGGTCTACCGCGACTCGGCTGAGTGGACGACCTTCGTGAACGAGCAGTTCGACCTGTTCAAGGAGCTCCTGGGCTGACCGGCTCCGACCGCGGGGTCGGCCCCAGCGCCGGCCCCGCAGTCCACCGCTGAACGTCAGAACAGGGAAGGAGCACCATGTCCCACGCCGATGTCACTCCTGCGATCGAGCAGGACGCGCACCAGGGGGCACCGCCCTCGCGACCGCTCGAGATCGTCTTCGGGGCCGTCGCCCTGGCGTTCAGCGCCGGCTACCTCTTCCTGGCCACGCAGATCCCGCTGCGCCGCGAAGCACTGCCCGGACAGATCGACGCACGCTTCTGGCCCATGGTCATCGCGGTCACGGCGGTCGTCATCTCGCTCGCGATCCTGGCGCTGGCGATCACGCGCCCCGCTCCCGGCCGCGAAGACCTCGATCGCATCCAGCCGGGCGGGCTGGTCCGAGTCGTCGCCACGCTGGTGATCGCCGGGGCCTTCATCGCGGTCTGGTCGCTCGGGTCCGTCATCCTCTTCGGCTATCGCATCGAGGTCTTCCCGATCGCCGCAGCCGTGCTGATGGCCGCTCTCATGCTCCTCTACGGCCACCGTCGGTGGCTGAGCCTGATCATCTACTCCGTCTCCGTCACCGCGTTCGTCTACGTGGTGTTCGGCATGCTCCTGAGGATCCCGCTGTGAACGCGCTCATGGAGGGGCTGAACTCGCTCCTCGACATCTCGATCCTGCTCTACATGCTCGTCGGGCTCCTGCTCGGCTTCATGGTCGGTGCCTTCCCCGGCATCACGGCGACCATGGCGGTCGCGCTCGCCGCAGGATTCACGCTCACGCTGGAGCCCGTGCAGGGTCTCGCCGTGCTGCTGACCATCTACGTCGCGGCGAACTTCGGCGACCGGGTGCCGTCGATCCTCATCAACACCCCCGGCACCCCCGCATCGATCGCCACCACGCTCGACGGCTACCCGATGGCGAAGCAGGGCAGGGCCGGTCTCGCGCTGACGATCTCGGCGATCGTGTCGGCCGTCGGCATCCTCGCCTCCCTGGTGCTCTTTGCCGTCGCCGCCGTGCCGATCGCCAGCTTCGCCCGCGATTACTTCAAGTCCCCCGAGCTGTTCGCCCTCGTGGTCTTCGGCATCTCGATCATGATCGGCATCTCGTCGAAGTCGATGCTCAAGGGCATCCTCGCCGGTCTCTTCGGCCTCATGCTCGGCACCGTCGGAACATACGCAGCCACTGCGGATCAGCGATTCACCTTCGGAGTGCTCGAGCTGGTCGAGGGCGTCAACTTCATCGCCGTGATCATCGGGCTCTTCGGCATCGCCGAGCTGTTCGACCAGCTGCTCACGTATCGCAAGAGCAATGTCCGGCCCATCTCCAGCCTCGGTCGCTGGTGGCCCAACCGCTCCGAGCTGAGAGAGAGCGGACGAGCCACCGCGGTCGGCGGCGCCGTCGGTCTCGGGGTCGGGCTCATCCCCGCAGCCGGTGGCGACATCGCCGGGCTGATCGGATGGGAGCGGGCACGCAAGGCCTCGAAGCGCCCCGAGATGTTCGGCAAGGGATCGATCGAGGGCGTCGCCGCCTCTGACACCGCATCCAGCGCCACCCTCGGCGGCTCGCTCACGACGACGATGGCCCTCGGCATCCCCGGCGACTCGGTCATGGCCGTGATGATCGGATCGATGATCATCTGGGGCATCACCCCCGGGCCCACGCTGTTCACCAACCGCCCCGACCTCGTCGTCTCGATCGTGGGCATCATGCTCGTCGCGACCCTGCTCTCGCTCGGCCTGAGCCTCGTGCGGATGAAAGGCATGGTGAAGCTGCTCGACGTGCCGCAGCCCTACCTGTGGAGCGGCATCCTGATCTTCTGCATCATCGGCACGTACGCCACCTCGAACAGCCTGTCGACCGTCGTCACGATGCTCGTCTTCGGTGTGATCGGGGTGCTGCTCAAGCGGATGCAGGTGCCCGCCGGGCCGATCGTGCTCGGCCTGCTGCTCGGACCGCTCGCCGAGGAGAACCTGGCCCGCACGCTGGCGATCCTGCCCACGCGTCCGTTCTTCGAGGTCGTCAGCCCGATCGCGATCGTGCTGCTCGCGCTCGCCGTGCTCTCGATCGTCATGCCGGCGATCCGCGCAGCGCGGACGCCTCGCGCCGAGCGCGGCTCCCTCGAGGATTCGATCCTCGATGCCGAGAGCAGGGAGCAGATCGAGAAGGCCCACGGCGAGCTCGCCGCCGATCCCGACCTGCTCACGTCGACCGTCCGCAACGTCCCGGCCGCCACGAGGCGCCCGCGCAAGACTCGCAAGAACTCCAAGGAGAACGAGAAGTGACCCGCTACGACATCCTCACCGCCGTGCCCACCGCCTTCCACAGCGACGGCGCACTCGATCTCGAGGGATCGCGGGCGATCTTCCGGTTCGTCGCCGAATCGGGCAACGAGGGCGCATTCGTTCTCGGCACCACGGGCGAGTTCCCCGCCGTCGACGCGACCGAGTTCGCGGCGATCGTCGAGGCCGCGCTGGCCGAGCTGAAAGACCGCATGCGCGTCGTCGTGCACGTCGGCCAGCCGAGCGCATTCGAGGCGCTGCGTCTCGTCGAGATCGCGAAGGGGCTGGGGGCGACCGAGTTCGCCGCCCTCACCCCCTACTACCTCAAGGCCACGGACGACTCGATCTTCGAGTACTACCAGGCGCTGTCGGGCGCGATCGGCGACGGTCGGCTCTACGTCTACATCTATCCGGCCCGCAGCGGCAATCCGGTGTCGGTCGAGCTGCTGACACGGCTTGCCGCGCTGCCGAACGTCGTGGGGGCGAAGATCAGCGAGCTGTCGCTCGACGAGATCGCCGCATATCGGGCCGCGGTCCCCGCCGACTTCGACCTCTACACCGGCGCCGACCGCGACCTGATCGCCGCCGTGCAGGTGGGCGCCCAGGGCGTCGTGTCAGGCGTCTCGTCGGTCACACCCAAACCGTTCCGCGCGCTGGCCGACGCCGGCCGTTCGGGGGATGCGGGCGCGATCGCCGCCGCCCAGGCCGCCGTCGACGATGTGGTGTCGCTCATCGGCGGCGACATGGCCCGGATGAAAGAGGCCTACCGCGTGCTCGATGTGGTCGACACGCACTGCCGCATGGCTATCGCCGAACCGACGGATGCCGAGCGCGAGGCGGTCGCACAGGTGGTGGCGGCGCACCGCTAGCCCGGACGGGTCTTGCCGGGCCATCGCGCGCCATAGGGGGCGTGCCAGTCGTCGCGCAACCCGGATGACGGTCACAGGCGTCCGAGGCAGGATGGAGTCATGTCCGTCAACCCGTACGACACCCGGCCCTGGCTCGACTCCTATGCGGAGGGCGTCCCCTCCGACATCGAGGCTCCGTCTCAGACGCTGACCGAGATGATGGAGGCGAGCGTCCGGACGTTCGGCCGACGGCCGGCGCTCGAGTTCTTCGGCTCGGTCACGACCTATCGCGAGCTGGGCGAGCAGATCCTGCGTGCGGCCGAGGGCCTGAGGCGGCTGGGCGTGCACAAGGGCGACCGGGTGGCGCTGGTGCTGCCGAACTGCCCGCAGCACGTCGTGGCCTTCTATGCCGCGCTGCGATTGGGCGCGATCGTCGTCGAGCACAATCCGCTCTACACGGCCAGGGAGCTGCGGCATCAGTTCGAGGATCACGGCGCCAAGGTCGCGATCGTCTGGGACAAGACGGTAGACACGATCGCCGACTTCCCGGCCGATCTGCGGGTCGAGCACATCGTCAGCGTCGATCTCACCGAGGCGATGCCCGCGTCCCAGCGGATGCTCCTGCGGCTGCCGATCAAGAAGGCCCGCGCGGCGCGCGCGAAGCTCACCGGTGCACCGAAGACCCGCCGGGCGCTGGCGTGGAAGAAGCTGATCGATCACCGCCGGCTCTCGAGCCGCGTCGAGGGCGCGACGCTGGACGACACCGCGCTGCTGCAGTACACGAGCGGCACGACGGGTGTGCCGAAGGGCGCGGTCCTGACGCATGCGAACCTGCGCGCGAATGCCATGCAGGGTCGGGCGTGGGTGCCAGGGCTGCACGACGGCGAGGAGACGTTCTACGGCGTCCTTCCGCTGTTCCACGCCTACGGCATGACGCTGTGCCTGACTTTCGCGATGAGCATCGGGGCGAAGCTCGTGCTGTTCCCGACCTTCGATCTCGGCCTCGTCACGAAGGCCGCCCGCACCAGCCCGCCGACCTTCCTGCCCGCCGTCCCGCCGATCTACGACCAGCTCGCGCGGGCGGCGTCGCGCGGGACCATCGACCTCTCGACCGTCCGCTTCGCCATCTCGGGTGCGATGAGCCTTCCGGTCGCGACCGTGCAACGGTGGGAGGAGGCGACCGGCGGTCTGCTCGTCGAGGGATACGGCATGACCGAGAGCTCTCCCGTCGCGCTGGGCAACCCCATCGGCCCGAGCAGGCGGCCCGGCACCGTCGGCGTCCCCTTCCCGAGCACGGAGATCCGGGTGGTCGACCCCGACGACACCGATGTCGACGTCCCGGTCGGCGAGCGGGGTGAGCTGCTCATCCGCGGGCCGCAGGTGTTCCAGGGGTACTGGCGGCGCCCCGGGGACACCGCCGACGTGCTGCTCGCCGACGGCTGGCTGCGCACCGGCGACATCGCGGAGGTCTCTGCCGACGGGTTCGTGACGATCGTCGATCGGCTCAAGGAGCTCATCATCACGGGCGGCTTCAACGTCTCGCCGACCGAGGTCGAGGATGCCCTGCAGGCGCATCCCGACGTCGTCGCCGCCGCGGTCGTCGGGCTCCCGCGGGCGAGCGGAGGCGAGGAGGTCGCGGCCGCCGTGGTGCTGCGCGACGGGGCTCGGCTCGACGACGGCGCGCTGCGAGACTTCTGCCGCACGCGACTCACGCCGTACAAGGTTCCCCGGCGCATCGTCGTCGTCGACGAGCTTCCGCGATCGCTGATCGGCAAGGTGCTGCGCCGCCAAGTGCGGGATCGGATGCTCGCGGAGTAGACGTCTTGTCAGACAAGATCAGCCGAAGAACTGCCTAACGGTCAGTACTTGACGACAATCCTGCGCGCGAGTACGGTGATATTCGGCGCGATCAGCGTCGTATCGCGAAGGAGCGACCTAGACATGTCCGACAAGATCATCGCCGAAGTGCCGGAGTTGTCTGACGCGCTCTACCGCCGCCTCGCCCAGCACCTGCAGCGGTCCGGGCTCGAGATCGGCGACGCGCTTCCCACCGAGGCGGAGCTCGGGCGCGAGCTCGGGGCAGGGCGCCAGCGTGTGCGCGAGGCGCTCAGCGTGCTGGAGGCCTTCGGGGTCGTGGTGTCGCGCCAGGGGGCGCGTCGGGTGTGGCGAGGCTTCCAGGCCTCCGACCTCGCGACCCGGTGGATCGGATTCGTCGACGACCCGGCCGCCGCGACGCGCGAGCTGCTGGAGGTGCGACATGCCCTCGAGACGTCGTTGCTGCCCATGGTGATCCCGCGCATCTCGACCGACGATCTGGCTCGGCTGAGGGTGCTCTCGGAGGAGATGGTGGAGCGCGCTCTCCGCGGCGAGAGCTTCGCCGAACAGGACCAGCAGTTCCACCGTGGTCTTCTCGCCCCTCTGGACAACGCCTTCGTCGACCGGTTCCTCGAGTCCTTCTGGGTGGTCTTCGCCGCGGCGCAGGATGATGACAGCGTCGAGGAGGACCCGGTGATCGCGGCGATGCACGGCCGCATCATCGACGCCATCGAGGCCGGCGACACCCGTCGGGCCGTGCACGAGCTCGACGCCCATTTCTACGGCGTGCGCAACCGCTACCCCGACATCGCTTTCGGCGCTTCCACGGAACTCGCCGTCTGATCCCGCACCCTCACGAGGGGTGTTCTCGCGCCCAGTGATGAAATCGATTTCATCGAACGCTTCCGCTCACACGACACACACACTCACCGATCGACGAAGGAGTACGAATCATGAGAAAGACCCGAAGGATCCTCCCCGCCGTGACCCTCCTCGGAGTGGCCGCTCTCACCGCCGGCTGTGCCGGGGGGACCTCGGCCGGCGCCGACGGAGACGGCCCGGTCGAGATCACCTACTGGCTGTGGCAGGACGACGCCACGGACAGCACGTGGACTGACCTCGCCGAGGAGTTCAACAGCTCGCAGGACGACGTCGAGGTCGTGCTCGAGACCATCCCGCTCGACCAGTATCAGAACCAGCTCGTCTCGTCGGCGATGAACGGCACGGGACCGGATGCCGCGCGCAGCAAGGACTGGTGGCTCGGACAGTTCGCCCCGCAGGGCGCCATCGCCGACCTCACGTCCTACGTCGACGGCTGGGAGGGCTCCGACGACGTCGTGGACTCGCTCTGGGATACCGGCCGGCTGCCGGGGTCGGACGAGGTCTACATGCTGCCGCACCAGTACACGACCCTGTACCTGTACTACCGCGTCGACTACTTCGAGGAGCTGGGTCTCGAACCCCCGGCATCGCAACAGGATCTGCTCGACGCCGCCGCGGCGCTCACGGGCGACGGCCGCTATGGCATCGACGTGCGCGGTGGCGCGGGCGGACAGGATCAGTGGCTGGCCTGGATGTACGCCGGCGGCGCATCGGTCGTCGACGACGAAGGAGACATCGTGCTCGACGATGCCGAGGCCGTCGCGGTCAACGAGGACTACCTGAGCATCGTCACCGATCTGCAGGCGGCCCCTCCCGGGTCCATCACCGCCGCCTTCGCGGACGTCAAGACGAACTTCGTCGAGGGTCTCACCGGGATGATGATCCACCACCCCGGCTCGCTGAAGGAGCTCCAGGGCGTGTTCGGCGACGATCTCGGCGTGGTCCCGATCCCGACCGGCGACGGTGAGCCCGGAGCGACTCTCGGCAGCATGAGCGGCAACGTCATCATGGAGGGCTCCGACAAGAAGGACGCCGCCTGGGCGTGGATCTCGTGGCTCAGCGAGGAGGCGCAGATCGAGAAGATGTCGGCGTCCCCCCAGGGGCAGCTCCCCGTGCTGGAGTCCGTGATCGACACGGATGCCTACACGAGCGACCCGCAGCTCGCCGTCGCGGTCGACGCGATCAGGACGGCGAAGACGTGGCCGGCGCTCGAGGGCGTGGCCGAGCTTGCGGCGAAGGAGTGGAACCCGCTGATCCAGCAGGGCTTCCAGGGCGAGGCCAGCAGCCAGGACGTGCTGACCAAGATGGCCGACGTCCTCCGCTGAGATCCGACATGACCAGCTCCACTCTCACCGAGGCCGTCGTCACCGGCCGGCCGGCACCGCGCCGGCCGGTGGCGCGGCCGCGT
>JAZBLP010000084.1:0-16764 GCA_037033305.1 Actinomycetota bacterium
CCGCCCCTTCTCCGTCGAGGCCTTCCGGCGAGCGGTGCTTAAGCGCTATAGTCGGCGGCAGGTCGCGACGCCGCGGCTGGATTCGACAACGATGCCGAAGGAGACGATCGGTCATGGGCCAGAACGTCAGGAATCACCGATTCAGAAGAACGATCGCCGGTCTGGGCGCGCTCGCCGCCGCTGCTGCCGGGGTCCTCGTCGGAACGACGGGCGCCGTCGCCGAGGAGGCGGATGCGGTCGAACCGAAGCTCGCTGTGTACGTCGAGGTGAACTCGAACGATTTAGCGAATGTGGCTGACTACACTCTCGCCGACTCGGGAGAAGCCGCCATCGACATGGCGATGATCTTCGCCGCCAACATCAACTACGACGGTGAGAGCGCCTACCTGCACTTCAACGAGCGGGTCACCGAGACACTCGAGAATGCCGAGACGCAGATCCGGCCCGTGCAGGAGAAGGGCACCAAGGTGCTCCTCTCGGTGCTCGGCAATCACCAGGGGGCCGGTTTCGCGAACTTCACGTCTCCGGCGCAGGCCGACGCCTTCGCCGCGCAGCTCGCCGATGCCGTGACCACCTATGGCCTCGACGGCATCGACTTCGACGACGAGTGGACCGAATACGGCGCGAACGGCACCCCGCAGCCCAATCCGGAGTCGTTCGGATGGCTCGCCACGGCGCTGCGCGACCGCCTCGGACCAGAGAAGATCATCAGCCTCTACGCGATCGGTCCGTCGTACACGACGACCGACTTCACGCTGTTCGACGCCGAGAGCGTGCTCGACTACGCCTGGAACCCGTACTACCCGACCTATGACGCGCCCACCGTGCCCGGGCTCGACGACCGCGCCCGAATCGGGGCCGCGGCGATCGACCTCTCCCAGACGAGCGCGGAGATCTCTGCGGACTTCGCCAGGCGCACGGTCGCCGACGGCTACGGCGTCTATGTCGCCTACAACCTCACCGCGACCGACCAGTCCGCGTACCTCTCCGGCATCACCGAGGCGCTGAAGGGGGAGGCGACGGAGTACCGGGCCGCGCCCCGAGACACCACCGCGCCGACGGTCACGGTCAAAGAGGGCTCACGGTTCACGAAGGTCAGGGCGGACGGTGCGTACCAGCGAGTGAGCTACAAGCTCTATGACGAGGGCAAGATCGACAAGGTCGTCGTGAACGGGGTCGTGAAGGACCTCACCGACGACGCGTGGAGCGACCTCAACTTCGTGAAGCCCGGTGTCTTCGGCGCTGTCGCGGGGGAGAACACACTGCAGGTGGTCGACGTCGCCGGCAACGTCACCGAGCTCTCGTTCGTCCTGTCGAAATGACGGCCCGACGCCGGCGCCGTCACCCGAGGTCGTAGACCTCGACCTGACGGATCGTGACCTCGGCATCCGCTCGCACGCGGATCGCCGGGGTCACGACCCGCGAGACCAGCTCGAACGGGGTCGTGCGGTCGGTCGGGAGGTCGACGTCGTAGGTGGTCGGAGCCGCCGCCCAGCATCCGTCGGCGTCGACGGTCTCCCATCGCAGGCGAGACGAGGAGGCGCCGATCGCCATCGTCACAGTGATATCCGAGATCGCGCGCGGTTCGGCGAAACGCCACCCTGCCCACTCGCCCGCTGCCAGGACGACGCCGCTCGAGCCGCTCGGGTCGCCGTCGTCGAACAGGCGGCCCGCATCGACGACGGATGCTGACGCGACGACGTCTCCTCCGCCGGCGGTGAGGTCGCGGCGCCACGGTGCGACCTCGTCCGTGATGTGCTCGCCCGTCTCGAGAGCATCGGCGGGCTCGCTGCCGAAGACCAGTTCGAGCTCGGCATCCGCGACGAGCGCGTCGATGGGCAGTTCGGCCCGGGCGAGGTCGACCCCGTCGAGCCGGGCGCGCTGCAGTACGTGGGCTCCCGGCTCGCGGCGACGAGAGCGGATGCGCAGCGAGCGGCCGTCCGCGCGGTCGACCCGGATGTCGTCGAAGAGGGGCGAACCGATCCGCAGGACTCCGGACGCGAGCTCGAGCGGGTAGAGACCGAGGGCGGCCCACAGCCACCAGGCGCTCATCTCGCCGTTGTCCTCGTCGCCGGGGAAGCCCTGACCGATGTGGGCTCCAGTGAAGAGGCGGCCGGCCAGGTCGTGGACGATCCCTGCCGTGCGCCAGGGCCGATCGCTGAACGCGTACATGAAGGGGATGTGGTGGGCGGGCTGATTCGAGATCGCGCACATGCCCGAGCGCAGAGCGCGAGCCTCGCGCTGCTCGTGGATGACCGTGCCGTAGGCCCCGCCGAATCGTTCGTCGGCAGTCTCGGGCTCGGCGAACAGCGCGTCGAGATGCCGCCCGAAGGCACCACGGCCGCCGTGCAGGGAGGCGAGGCCCGCGCCGTCGTGCACGGCCCCCACGGACATGCCCCATCCGTTCGTCTCGACGTTGTCGCCTCCCCAGGTGCGCGGATCGAAATCGGGGGCGAAGCTCCCCTCGGCATCCTTGCCGCGCAGGAATCCGGACTGTGGGTCGAACAGCGTGCGGTATGACAGTGCTCGGTTGGCGAAGTAGCGGGCTAACGAGCGGTAGCGGGCGGCATCGCGGTCCGAGCCGGGAGCCGTTGCGCGCTCGGCTTCGGCGGCCAGCTGGTCGGCGAACCGACCCAGCGACGCGTCGCTCACCGCATTCTCGATGGTCCAGCTCATGCCCTCCGGCACCTCCGACGAGATGTAGCCGGTGAAGCGCCCGCGGGCGATGCCCTTGCGGCCACGCCGTGAATCCGGCCCGGGCTCGCAGGCGTTGCGCCATCCGCTCTCGAACGACTCGGCCCGGTCGAACGCCACGCCCCACCGGGCGGCATCGGCGAAGATCTGGTCGCTGGAGGTGCCGACCATGCTGTCGACGTATCCGGGAGCGCTCCACCGCGCCATCCACCCTCCGCGACGGTACTGCTCGAGCTGGCCGTCGAGCAGCCTGCCGGTCAGCGAGGGATCGAGCAGTGCGAGCGCCGGCCATTCGGTGCGGTAGGTGTCCCAGTAGCCGTTGTTCACGATGAGCTCGCCGTCGACGATCGGCGCGCTGGTCTCCCTCTCCCCGAACGGCGCGCGCGGGGCGAACACGTCGGCGAAGCGATGCCGCGGCGCCTCCGTGCTGCCGGCATTCTCGGCGGCGGTGTTCGGATACAGATGCATCCGGTGCAGCGCGGCGGCGATACGATCGCGATTCTCCTCGTCGGCCAATCGGCGATATGGGGTCTCCGACGCATCGAGCGGCGGGATGGTCACGCGCCCCAGCACCCGATTCCAGGATGCTGCGGCTTCCGCTCGCAGTTCGTCATAGGTGACGCCCGCGGGAGACTCGAGCTCGAGGCTTCGTCTGGCCTGCTCCACCGAGAGGAACGACACAGCCACTCGTACTTCGAGCGACCCGTTCCCGGCGACGTAGCCCGCGACGCGTGCCCGTCCGTCGTCGTCGAGGGTGCCGTGCAGACTCGTCGCATCGCCGCCCTCGTCACGCCGCACGGTGCCCGCGAAGTAGCAGCGCGGAGCGTTGCCCCAGTCCTCGGAGCCTTCGGGCGTCCACCCCTCGAAACTGCCGTCGGCGTTCCAGCGCAGGTGGCCGTCGTCGGTGGGCTGATCGATCACGAAGCCGACGAGCTCCTCGTCGTCGATGCTGTGCACGCGGAAGGCGGCGGTGCGTGAGGTCGCGGTCATCTCGACGCGCAGGCCACTACCGAGATCGGCGACGTACTCGTGGGGGCGTGCTCGCTCGGTGCCAGGGGAGATCCACCGGCGGCGCGCAGCGCGCTCGGATGCCGGACGGCCGTCGAACGGCATGAGCTGGAGCACCGAGCGGTCGCCGATCCACGGACTCGGCTGGTGCGAGAACTGCAGCGCCTCGAGTCGTCGCCCGGGCGGATCGTCGTGGATGCTGGGACGATACGGCCAGCGCGTGTCCGACGCGTCGGTCGCCGGGGTGACGAACGTGAAGCCGTGCGGCACGGCCACGGCGGGAATCGTGTTGCCCCTCGAGAATCGGGGACCCGAGTGGCTGCCTCGACGCGTGTCCACTCGCTCGACCGGCGGCGGGTCGGCGACGGCATCCCGCTCCTCGACCGCGAACTGCACGAATCCCGTCACGCGCGGCGGCAGACCTCTCATTCCCGCCAGGGATTCGCTGCCGAGCACCAGCTCGACCGTGGCGCAGGCGTACGGCACCGAGCCCGAGAGCATCGGTGCCAGCGAGACCGTGTCGGCGTTCCACTGCTCGGGCATGCTCCAGCGTGCCGCGAACTGGGCGTCGGGCGTGAGGGCGAAGTCATACCGGTCGCGCACAGCGGCGATCTCGCCGAGCCGTGTCCCGTCGGTGCCTCGAGCATCGACGGTGAGCGCGAGAGCAGCGTGCGGGGGGAGGTTCGCCGCATCACCGTCGGCGTAGAAAGCCCAGTGCAGCACGGTGTCGGGGGTGATCGTGACGTCCGCGAGTCCGGGAACGTCGATCCGGTGCTCGCCCGCAGACGGATCGAACGCGTAGGCGAACACCTCGCCTCGCAGCACGCCGGACCGAGGGCGGGACGACGGAGGATCGGCCGGTCCGTCGGCGGGCGTGAGGTGCGAGTCGCTCACCCCTTGACGGCGCCCTCCTGCACGCCCCTGAAGAAGAACCGCTGCGTGAACGAGAACATGATCACGATCGGCACGAGAGCGATCATGGTGCCCGCGGCGATCAGGCGCGGATCGACCGAGAAGCTGCTGTTCAGGTAGGCCATGCCGACGGTCAGGGTGTACTTCGACGGGTCGGAGAGCACGATGAGGGGCCAGAGGTAGTCGTCCCAGGCGCCGATGAAGGCGAAGATCGCGACCACCGAGACCATGCCGCGGATGTTGGGCCACACGATATGACGGATCCGCTGCCACGTCGTGGCTCCGTCGACCGTCGCGGCGTCGAGCACGTCTTTCGGGATCATGCGGCAGGCCGTGGCGACGAGCAGCACGTTCATCGCGCTGATCGCACCGGGCAGGAACACGCCCCACAGGGTGTCGGCGAGGCCGAGCGAGCGGATGGTGAGGAAGTTGCTCGTCACCGTGACCTCGCCGGGAAAGAGCAGGGTCGAGAGGAGGATGGCCATGACGATCCATTTGCCGCGGAAGCGCATGCATCCGAGGGCGTAGCCGGCGAAGGTGGCGAGCACCACGTTGCTGACGACCGTGCCCACCGAGACGAGCAGCGAGTGCCACGCGTAGAGGTAGACCGGAACGACCTCCGCGACCGTGGCGTAGTTCTGCAGCGTCGGCTCGCGGGGGATCAGTTCGGGCGGGAACGAGTAGATGTTCTCCTGCGGGCCCTTGAACGAGGTCGACAGCTGCCAGAGGAACGGGCCGATGACGAGCACCAGCACGAGCACCAGCAGCGCGTAGCGCCCGATGAGCCCGCCGAGCGTCGGCTTGCTGAAGTCGCCGGAACCGCGGCGGCGGAAGATGGGTTCGCGCGTGGTCGGAGCCGGCTGATCGTCGGGGCCGCGATCGGCGTCGATGCGGGGCGGAGTGAGGGTGCTCATGCGGAGACCTTCGCCTTCTTCTCGCGATTCATGAAGGCGATCGCGGCCAGCGGGATGAGGGTGAGGAGGAACAGGGCGACGCTGATCGCCGACGCGTAGCCGATGTTGCCGTTCAGGCCGGAGCCGACCTGGCGGATCAGCATGACCAGCGACATGTCGTATCCGCCGGGACCGCCGGTGCTCTTCGAGAGCACGTCGAGCTCGGCGAAGACCCTCATGGCCGACACCGCGATCAGCACGGCGATGAGGAGCATCGCTCCGCGCACCGACGGGATCGTCACCGAGAGGAAGCGACGGAACGAGCCGGCGCCGTCGAGCATGGCCGCCTCGTGCAGCTCCTTGCCGACGTTGCCGAGCGCGGCGAGGTACACGACCATGTAGTAGCCGAGACCCTTCCACACCGTGAGCAGGATCGCGCAGCCCAGCAGCAGCCACCGGTCGACGAGGAACGCCATGGGCTTGTCGACGAGGCCGAGGAACTCGAGCGTCTGGTTGATGATGCCGCGGCTGTCGAACAGCCAGGTCCAGATCAGGGCGACCACGACGACCGAGGCGATGACGGGGAAGTAGAACGTGGTGCGGAAGAACGCGATGCCCGGCAGCTTCTTCTGCACGAGCAGGGCCAGAAGCAGAGGAAGGATCGTGAGCAGCGGCACGCAGACGACCACGTAGATGATGCAGGTGGTGAGGGCGTTCCAGAACATCTCGTCGCCGAACATCCGCTCGTAGTTCGCACCTCCCACGAACTCGGGAGTGCGCAGCGGCTTCGCGTCGGTGAAGCTCAGGAAGACGGTGTTGAGGAACGGCCAGAGCGCGAACACCAGCACCCAGACGACGGCGGGGCCGAGGAGCAGCCAGGGCGTGAACCACCGGTGCGATCGCATGGTCGTCCTCCGGCTCCGGATGCTGGTGTTCGCGCTCATGGCTTACTGGTCCACGCGGTTCGCGTTGGCGTACTCGACGATCTTGTCGAGCTGCTCCTGCGCGTCGGCCTCGCCGTTGACGGCGAGCGCGATCTGCTGGGTCATGTATGTCGCCATGTCGGAGGTCCACTGGAACGGGATGGCCTTGGCGTCTTCCATGGCCGTGAACACGGTGTCGATCGCCGAGAGCTGCTTCTCATCGGTGATCGACGACGAGATGTTCTCGACGACGGCGTCGCCACCCGCTGAGGTGCCCGGGGCTGTGCCGACGGCGAGCGAGGAGAACGCGACCTGGTTCTCCTCGTTCGTCGCGAACTCGGCGAACGCGAGGGCGGCCTCCTTGTTGTCGGAGTCGGCGGAGACGTTCAGCCCCTGCACGTAGAGCGGCGGGATTCCCAGGCGCTGCGTAGCGACCGTGTTCTCGAGCAGTGCGGGCGCATCCTTCGCGAGGTCTGTCGTGAAGCCCGTGCCGCCGGTGGTGAAGGCGACCTTTTCTTGGATGTAGGCCTCGGCGTTTCCGCCGTAGTCGCCGGTCAGCGCCTCGGCCGGCATCGCTCCGGCTGCATACGCGTCGGCGTACTTCTCGATGATGGCCGCGGCCTCGTCGGTGTTGAAGTCGAACTCGCCGTCGTCGTTGATGACCTCCATGCCCGCCGACGTGAAGGTGTCGAGCGCGGGGATCGACGACAGCAGCTGCACCTTGCCGCCGGACTCGGTCGCGACGTCCTTCGCGAGCGTGAGCAGCTCGTCGACCGTCGTGGGCAGGTTCTCCTCCGTCACGCCGAACGGGGCGAGTTGAGCGAGGTTCCACCACGATGCGTCGCTGGACAGGTACCACGGCAGACCGTACGTGCCCTCGACGCCGGGGTACTGGCTGTAGGCATCCCAGGCACCGGCGTTGTACGCCGACTTCAGTTCGGGGTCGGCCGCCTCGAGGTCGACCAGCTTGCCGGCGGCGACGAGCGGGTACGCGATGTCCGGCGGCAGGTTGAGCACGTCGGGAAGGGTGTCGGCGTTCGCCTGGCTCAGGATCTTCTCCTGGTAGCCGTCGCCCGGCTGATCGAGCCACTCGACCGTGACATCCGGGTGCTCCTTCTCGAACGCGTCGATCAGGTCTTCGAAGTAGGGCGTGAACTTCTCGTTCTTCAGCGACCACGTCTGGAACTGGATCGTCCCGCTCAGCTCGCCGGAGGTGTCGATCGGTCCGTCGGCACCCGCTGTGGCACCCCCTCCGGTGCAGCCGGCGAGCGCCATGGCGCCGATCGTGAATGTTGCCAGAGCGACAATGCGTGCGGGAACTTTCATCGTGCTTCTTCCTCGAGGCGGGCGATTGGCGGTGTCCGTCCGACGGACTACAACGCTTTAGCAGATGAAACCATCGGATCTTCGCCGTGTCAAGGTCGCGGGGCCGGCCGGTGAGGAGAGTGGCGGGATCACGGTGTGCGCTTCTCGGCTCAAGCGTTATAGTGATGCGACATGTCCTCGCCGGAGGACGCCGTCGGAAAGGTCCGCACACATGACGCAGCGCCGCGCTCTCGATGCTCGCCTGAGATTCGGGGCTAATTACACGCCGTCGAAGGACTGGATGCACTCCTGGCTCGACTTCACCCCCGACGATGTGCGCAGGGACTTCGCGGCGCTCGCCGACCTCGGGCTCGACCACGTCCGGGTCTTCCCGCTGTGGACTGTGCTGCAGCCGAACCGCACCCTGATCCGCTCGAAGGCCATCGACGACGTCCGCTCGATGGTCGACATCGGTGCCGAGTTCGGCCTCGACGTCAGCGTCGACGTGATTCAGGGACACCTGTCGAGCTTCGACTTCGTGCCGTCCTGGCTCTACACCTGGCATGACCGCAACATGTTCACCGACCCCACGGCGCTCAGCGGCCAGGTCGACCTCGTGCAGACGCTCGCCGGCGCTCTGCGCGACGCCCCGAACTTCCTCGGTCTGACGCTGGGCAACGAGACGAATCAGTTCTCGGCACACACCCATCCGTCTCCGTGGCCGGTCACGACCGACGAGGCGGGGCACTGGATCGAGTCGCTGCTCGCCGCGGCCGAGGGCGCGGCTCCCGGGCTCGCTCACGTCCACAGCGAGTACGACGCGGTCTGGTACATGGACGGGCATGGCTTCACCCCCGCCCACGCGTCGCGTCTGGGCGAGATGACTACCATCCACTCCTGGATCTTCAACGGCACGGCTCAGCGCTACGGCGGCCGTTCGGTCGCCTCCGACCGCCATGCCGAGTACCTCATCGAGCTCTCCCGCGCCTTTGCCGCCGATCGGGACCGACCGGTCTGGCTGCAGGAGGTGGGCGCGCCGTCGAACTGCCTCGACGAGAGCGAGATGCCGGGATTCCTCGAGGCGACCCTGCGATCCACCGTGCGCACCGAGAACCTCTGGGGCGTGACCTGGTGGTGCTCGCACGATGTGAGCCGGGAGCTCGGCGACTTCCCCGAGTTGGAGTACTCCCTCGGCCTGGTCGATCAGAGCGGTGCAGCCAAGCCGATCGGCCGCCGGTTCGCCGAGCTGATCCCCGAACTGCGCGAAAGGTCGGCGCCGCCCGAGCGGGAGTCGGCCATCGTCGTCGAGGTCGACGAGCGCGAAGTCCCGGTGAGTCGGGCAGCTCTCAGCCCCGGCGGTGCCGTGTTCCAGGCGTGGGTGGATGCCTGCGAGCGCGGTCTCGACCCGGCATTCGTGACCTCGCAGACGGCTCGTGATGATGCGGCGCTCGCGGCGCGCGGCATCCGTCACCTCATCCGTCCTGATCTGGCGACGAGCGGTGTCGACCCCTACGGCTCCGTCAACACCGTCATCAGCGGCTGAGTGCGACGGCGCAGCCGTCGGGGGCCGTCCGTCAGGGGGCGGCCGTCGGCGGGGCAGTGCTCTCGCGTGCGGTGAGGGTCGGCGTCGGCCCCTGAGCGCTGGGGAGATTGATCCCCGCGACGATCTGCTGCAGCAACAGGGTCGCGGCCTGCTCGCCGAGCTCGAACGTGTCGCGGGTCATCGCGGTGATCGAAGGATTGATCAGGCCGGCGATGACCGAGTCGTCGAAGGAGGCGATCGAGACGTCTCGGGGAACCGCGCGGCCCATCTCCTGAGCGACGCGGAGGCCTGCGACGGCCATCACGTCGTTGTCGTACACGATCGCCGTCGGGCGGAGCCTCGCAGAGAGCAATGACCGCGTGACCGCGGATGCGCGGGCGGGAGAGAAGTCCGTCGTGATCACTTCGCCCGAGACCCCGTCTGCCGCCATGCGATCGAGCACCTCGGCACGCAACCGGGTGTGCTCGAGCTCGGCGGGACCGGCGACGTAGGCGATGCGCGTGTGCCCGAGCGCGGCGAGGTACGAGAACAGGGTCTCGGCCACCTCGTCGTCGGCGATCCAGACGCTCGGCACCGCTCCTTCGGGTGAGGGCTTGGAGCCGATCAGCACCGCGCGGGCGTCGAGGGTAGCGATCCGGTCGCTGCGCGGGTCGTCGTCGCGCGGGTCGATGAGGATGATGCCGTCGACCTGGTTCGACGAGCGCCACTGTCGGTGCACCTCCATCTCCTCGGCGATGTCGGCGACCAGCCGCAGCTGCAGGCTGACCTTGCTCTCCGACAGACGGGATTCGATGCCGGCGATGAGGTCGGTGAAGAAGGCTTCGGAGCCCAGCGAGCGGGCGGGCCGGGCGAGCGCGAAGCCGACCGTGTTGGCACGGGCGCCCACGAGGGCGCGCGCCGCCGAACTGGGCTGCCAGTGGTTCTCCTCGACGATCGCGAGGATCCGCTGACGCGTCTCGTCACTGACGCCCGGGCGTCCGTTGAGCGCGAACGAGACGGCTCCGGGCGAGACTCCCGCCATGCGCGCGATGTCCGCGATGGTGACGCGTTTGCCCGAGGTCATGGGCCTCACACTACTTGATCGGTTTAGCCACTAGGTAGCCGCCTGGCGGGGGTCCGACACGCAACACGCACGTTCTACTAGATCGCTTTAGTAAATCCGATAGCATTGTCGGCATCCGCCCGACCGCCGGGCCCAGTCACGCACCACGCACACGCACCACTCACCGTCGAGCCCGGAGAACCAGATACATGCATGACGACACCTCGCTCACCGTCGGCCGCGTCAAGAGGGTGCTCGACGAGCGCATCCGCCCGGCCGTCCACTCGGCCGCCGTGCCCCTCTCCGTCGAGGTCAACCAGATCCCCGGCGAGCCGATCAGCCCCGCCGAGGGGCTCGCTCTGGACTTCGTCCCGGCATCCGTGCCGAGCATGTGGGGTCCCGCCTGGTCGACGACGTGGTTCAAGATCACCGGCACCGTGCCCGCGGACTGGGCCGGCCGTCGGGTCGAGGCCGTCATCGACCTCGGGTTCGACATCAACATGCCCGGATTTCAGTGCGAGGCGCTCGTCTACCGGCCGGACGGAACGCCGGTGAAGAGCATCAACCCGCGCAACCAGTGGCTGCCGCTCACCGAGACCGCGCACGGCGACGAGCCGGTCGAGCTCTACCTCGAGGCGGCCGCGAACCCGGTTCTGCTCGACTACCACCCCTTCCTGCCGACGCAGGAGGGCGACATCCGCACGTCCTCGCGCGAGCCGCTCTATCGGACCCGCCGCATCGACCTCGCGGTCTTCGAGCAGGAGGTGTTCGAGCTGTCCCTCGACCTCGAGGTGCTGTTCGAGCTGCAGGCCGAGCTGCCCGCGACCTCGCCGCGACGGATGCAGATCCTGCAGGCGATGGACGATGCCCTCGATGTGCTCGACCTGCAGCACATCGTCGAGACCGCAGCCGATGCCCGCGCTCGACTGGCGCCCGCGCTCGCGGCACCTGCCGAGGCGAGCGCGCACCGCATCTCGGCGATCGGACATGCGCACATCGACTCGGCATGGCTGTGGCCGGTGCGCGAGACGATCCGCAAGGTGGCCCGCACCACCTCGTCGATGACGACGCTGATCGACGAGCAGCCCGACTTCCTCTACGGGATGTCGAGCGCCCAGCAGTACGCGTGGCTCAAGGAGCACCGGCCCGAGGTCTACTCCCGGGTCAAGGCCGCGGTCGCGGACGGGCGGTTCCTGCCGCTCGGCGGCATGTGGGTCGAATCCGACACGGTGATGCCGTCCGGCGAGTCGCTCGTACGTCAGTTCTCGTTCGGACAGCGCTTCTTCGAGCGGGAGTTCGGCATCCGCTCGAAGGGCGTCTGGCTGCCCGACAGCTTCGGATACTCGCCTGCTCTGCCGCAGCTCATGCGCCGAGCCGGGTTCGAATGGTTCTTCACGCAGAAGATCTCGTGGAACCAGCAGAACGTCTTCCCACATCACAGCTTCCTCTGGGAGGGGATCGACGGCTCGCAGGTGTTCACGCACTTCCCGTCGATGGACACCTACAACTCGCAGCTGAGCGGCATGGAGGTCGCAAAGGCCTCTCGTCAGTTCAAGGAGAACCGCGTGACGTCGCGGTCGATCGCGCCGGTGGGCTGGGGCGACGGCGGCGGCGGCACCACGCGAGAGATGACCGGCAAGGCGAAGCGTCTGGAGGATCTCGAGGGCAGCGCACGGGTCGTGTGGGAGCACCCGGACACCTTCTTCGAGGCGGCTCGGGCCGAGCTGCCGAACCCGGCCGTGTGGGTCGGCGAGCTCTACCTCGAACTCCACCGTGGAACCCTCACCAGCCAGCACGCCACCAAGGCGCTGCACCGGTGGTGCGAGCATGCGCTCGTCGAGGCCGAGCTGTGGGCGGCGACGGATGCCGTGCGCACCGGAACCGCCTACCCCCGGGCCGAGTTCGATCGCCTGTGGGAGACGGTGCTGCTGCACGAGTTCCACGACATCCTTCCCGGCACCTCGATCGCCTGGGTGCATCGTGAAGCGGTCGAGGTCCTCTCGCGCGTGCTCGCCGATGCGCAGGCGCTCGCCGACGCCGCGCGCCGTTCCCTCGCCGGAGAAGGCGAGCGCGAGCTGCGGTTCGTGCCGAGCTCGGTCGGCGGCGGTCGCGCCCTCGGCGCCGGCTTCGTCGAGGCGCCGGGCGCGGCATCCGTGCTCCTCGCCGGCGAGGATGGCGGCTGGCGGCTCGAGAACGAGCTGGTCTCGGTGCTGGTCTCGGCCGACGGACTCATCGTGTCCGCCGTCGACAAGGCCTCGGGTCGTGAGGCTGTGGCCGAGGGGCGGGCTGCGAACCTGTTCCAGCTGCACCAGGACTTCCCCAACATGTGGGACGCATGGGACATCGATCGCTACTACCGCAACAGCGTCGACGACCTCACCGCAGTCGCGTCGATCTCGGCATCCGTCGTCGACGGCGTCGCGACCGTCACCGTGAGCCGCGCGTTCTCCGAGTCGACGATCGAGCAGACCATCACGCTGGCTCCGGGCGAGCGCACTCTGCTGCTGCGCAACGACGTCGACTGGCACGAGACCGAGAAGCTGCTCAAGCTCGCCTTCCCGCTCGACATCCAGGCCACGCACACCGAGGCCGAGACGCAGTTCGGCTACCAGTCGCGCGTGACCCACACGAACACCAGCTGGGAGGCGGCGAAGTTCGAGACCTCGATGCACCGGTTCGTGCTGGTGCGCGAGCAGGACTTCGGCGTCGCGCTCGTGAACGACTCGATCTACGGGTACGACACCTCGCGCGAGGTGTCGGACGACGCGGTGGCGACCACCGTGCGGCTCTCGCTGCTGCGCGCGCCCCGGTTCCCCGACCCCGACACCGATCACGGGCACCACGAGATCACGATCGGCTTCGTGATCGGGGCGGATGCGGCGATCGCGACGAGCGAGGGCATCCGGCTGAACTCGCTGCCGACGCTGGTGCGCGGCGCGCACGAGGTCGCGCCGCTCGTGACCGTCGAGGGTGAGGGCGTCGTGGTCTCGGGTGTGAAGCTGGCCGATGACGGATCGGGTGACGTCATCGTGCGTCTGTACGAGGCGCTCGGGCGCCGCGCGGTCGGTTCGCTGGTCGCCGACTTCGAGCACCGGGAGATCCGCGAGGTCTCGCTGATCGAGGATGCGATCGATGACGGGCGAGTCGGCGGGGAACTGCGCCTGCGACCCTTCGAGGTGCGGACGCTGCGCATCGTGCGCTGAGGCGGCCGGGAGGGCGTCGTGAGCGTGGGACTCTCGACGGAAGAGCCCATGGCGGGCGGGGCTTCCCGAGCGGATACTCGGTTACACGAGTGGCGATGGGGAGCCCTGACCGAAGGAGCACGACATGGATCAGTACTTGTGGGTTCTGAAGGACAAAGAGCGCGACCTCATCCGCGAGTTGGAGCCTGATCGACTCGCAGAGCTCGACGAGGACGCCCTGCTCTCCCTGCACAAACGGGTCAGGCGGGCCCGCAACAAGCACACGACCAACTACCGCCGTGGTGCGGCAGAGCGCGTCGAGCAGGCAGGCGGTCGAGGCGCCGCGGCCGCCGGGTCGGACAAGGCCCGCGGCCGCGCGTATGTGTTCGAGGAGGCGCTGTCGATCGTCAGCGCCGAACTCGCCCGGGTGGCGCACGAGGAGGCGGAGACGCTCAAGGACGAGCGGCTCGCCCGCGCCCGCGATGGCAAGTGGAGCGGTCCCGACTCGGGGGCGCCTGTCGACGAGGGCCTGTCGGCGGGGCGGATGCGGGAGCACCGGCAGACCACCGGCGGCGTGAAGCGAGACGCCTCGAGCCGCGCTCAGGGCGCGCGGCGACAGGCGAAGCGCGACTCGCGCTGAGGGCATCCTCGGCCGGGCTCTGTCTGGGCATTGTGGCGGCCGCCTCGCGGGAGGACTATGGGCGGATGGCGACGATCGATGACGTCCGTGAGATCGCTCTCGCGCTGCCCGGTGTGACCGAGCGCGTGGGCGGTCACACCGGCGAGCCTTCCTGGCGACTGGCGAGCGGGCAGATCGCCTGGGTGCGCGGGCCGAGCAAGGTCGATCTGCGGCAGCTCGCCGACCTCGGACTCGAATGGCCCGAGGGGCCGGTGCTGGGCGTGCGAGTCGGCAGCCTCGAAGAGAAGGCCGTGCTGCTCGCCGCAGAACCCGACGGGCTGTTCTCCATTCCGCACTTCGACGGGTACCCGGGTGTGCTTGTGCAGCTCGATGCGGTCGAGCGCGACCGGCTGGCGGAGATCATCGCGGACGCGTGGCTGGTGCGGGCCCCGGTGCTCGTCGCCAAACAGTGGCTCGCGGACCGCGGGTTGGACTGACCGGGGCGCTGTCGCACCGACGATCCGGCGCGGATCCGGCGTGGATCCGGCGTGGATCCGGCGTGATTCAGGCCGAGACGAGGAACGGTCGGGCGGCGTCGAGGAAGGCGCGAGGGTCGTCGGCCCACAGTCGGATGCGGTCGACCCGATGAGCCCCGCCCTTCGGCGGGAGACCCGGGAGCCGGATCGTGACGGGGCGTTCGAGTGCGATCTCGATGTTGGTCTCGTCCTGCATCCGCTCGACATACTCCGAATCGATGACCCGTGGTTGCTTGGGCTCGTCGACGCGACGGCTGATCGCGACCGACGCGATGTCTTGCCAGTCGATCGGCACGTCGAGCTCGAGTCCGCTGCGCACCCGCACGCCGTCGGGCCCCACGGTGTGCGGACGCATGAGCATCGCGCACAGCAGCCCGACCATCCAGGTGACACCCCAGATTCCGAGAACCAGCAGGGTGATCCGCACGACGGGCCACTGGTGCACGATCAGGTCGAGGATCGGGATCTCGACAGCGGAGAGGCCGATGAAGATGACGAGCACCGTCAGCACGGGGCGGTGATAGCCGATCCCGTGCCGCCCTCCGGCACTGCGGGACGGCGGGCGATCGCGCGGGCGATGCTCGAGTAGACGCGAAGCTCGGCGACCCATGCGCGATGGAGGAAGTGGAGGATGCGCGCGATCGGGGTCGGGCGCGGAGTGGTCGTACTCATCCTCTCGGTCATGGCGTGGCCTCGGGGACCGAGAGGGCGTCTGCGGGCGCGGCGGCACTGACGAGGTGCTCGAGGTGGGTGACCACGGCGGAGAGGCCGCGTTCGACGGCCGCGCGGTCGGCGGGGGCGATCGCCGACAGCAGCGTCTGGTTCAGGTGGGCGTGGTCCTCCTGCATCCGGGCCATGGTGTGGGTCGCGGTCTGCGTCAACTCGACCAGTACGGCGCGTCGATCGGTGGGGTGGGGCGCGCGGCGGACATGCCCCGACTTCTCGAGAGCGTCGACGAGGCCGGTGATGTTGCGCGGGCTGACCTCGCAGAGCTGAGCCAGAGTCTGCTGGGTCGACGGGCCCGCGTGCTGCAGAACCCACAGCAGGTGGACGCGCGCAGTCGTGAGGCCGGTGCCGTCGAAGGCGCGTGCCATGTCCCTCTGAAAGAGGTCGGCGATCTGCAGCAGGCGGTCGACGAAGAGCGGTTCCATATTCGTGATGCTAGTACATAGTTACCTTGATTCACTAGTTAGTACGGGTGGCAGATCTCATTCCTTGTGTCCCGGCTCGATTCGCTCCGGGCCTTTGCTCTTCATCTCGCGCGGCATTCCGGGGCATTGGAATTCATGGTTTGATCTGGGGTAATTCGGGATGGTTTCGGGGGGCGAATGTCGGTGGTGCCGGGTTGACTGGCGGGTATGAACAACACTGCGGAGCTTCTGGATCGGGTCATCGCCGACCTCGATGCGGTGTTGTCCGATGACGCTCTCGCGGGGTTGAGTGACGCGGAGCGGATCGTGGTGCTGCAGGGCGCGGGGGCGGTGTTCCGGCGGGCGGAGGCGGTGATCGTGGAGGCGATCGCGACGGGCGATGCCGTTGATTTTGCGCACTCGGCGGGGTGTCGGGGCGTGAACGAGCTGCTGCAACGGACCGTGGGTGTGGACGTTCGTGGCGCGTCGCGGGTCGACCGGGTGGTCGATCTGGTGCGGCGTCCGGTGAGTCTGGCGGGGGAGCGGATGCCGGCACGGTGGTCGGAGATGCGCGTCGCACTGCTGGACGGGGTGGTCGGTGTGGCCGGGTTTCTGGCGGCGACGGGGCCGATCGAGCGGGTGTGGGACCGGTTGAGTGTGGATCAGCGGTTGGCGGCCGATGTCGCGTTGGCGGGGTGCGCGCGCGGGCACGGCCTCGACACGGATGATGCGGATGCGGATGCTGACTCGGAGGCGGCTGGTCCGGCGCCGACGGCGCAGGATCTGAAGGCTCTCGCGGAGGATCTCGCGTCGATGTTCGACCCGGACGGGGAGGAACCCAAGGATGAGGATGCGCGGCGCAAGCGCGGGATCACGATCGGTCGTTTGAAGGACGGCATGCATGCGATCCGCGGGTATCTGACCCCGGATGCCGCCGCGCAGTTGCAGCTGATCCTCGACGCGATCCTCAACCCCAA
>JAZBLP010000085.1:0-16421 GCA_037033305.1 Actinomycetota bacterium
ACAAGGCCAAGGCCGACGGTGAGGCTGCGGCCGCGATCGCCCGTGCGACCGGTGAGGCCGACGCGCTGCGCGCCCAGGCCGAGGCCGAGTCCGAGGCCCGCCGCCTGCGCGCCAACGCCGAGGCAGACGCCATCCGCGCCGAAGGTGAGGCGCGAGCCGCCGCCGTCGAGGCCGAGGCGAAGGCCATCGCATCGAACCAGGACGCATTCCTGTCGCAGCGAGTGCTCGAGACCCTGCCGTCGATCATGGCCGAGTTCTCGAAGGGCTACGCCGCGATCGGCAGCGTCTCGATCGTCGGGGGCTCGAGCGAGGACGGCGCCTCGAACCTCGTCGGCGCCGACAGCGCGAAGGCTCTGAAGTCGGTGTTCGACAGCGTCAGCGCTGCGACCGGCCTCGACCTCGCGTCGATCATCCAGGGTCAGGCCGTGGGGCGTGGCATCGGCGAAGGCGTGGCTGCGGCATCCGCACCGTCCGCGTCGAGCCGCCAGTCCGCGCCGACCACCCCGCCGCCGCCGGCACCTCCCGCTCCCACAGCGGAGTAGTCAGCACACAGCGCACAGCGGATGCCGCGGCCGATTCGGTCGCGGCATCCGTCATCTGAGAGACCAGGCAGACTGAAGGAATGACCGCCGCCGCCTTCGACCTCGCCGCCATCGGCGCCGGGCTCTCGTTCGCGGCCGCGGTCGACGACCTGGCCGCAGCGCTCGACACCAGCGCGTCGGTGGTGGTGAGTGCACCGCCGGGCACGGGCAAGACAACGCTCGTACCGCCGCTCGTCGCGTCGAGGACGACCGGCCGAGTGATCGTCACCCAGCCTCGCCGCGTCGCGGCTCGCGCCGCAGCCCGACGGCTCGCCCACCTCGACGGGTCTCCGCTCGGCACCCGTGTGGGCTTCACCGTCCGCGGCGAGCGCTCCGCAGGGCGGGACACCTTGATCGAGTTCGTCACGGCCGGAGTGCTGCTGCGTCGCATGCTCGATGACCCGGGGCTCGACGGGGTGGGTGCCGTGATCATCGACGAGGTGCACGAGCGTGCGATCGAGACAGATCTGCTGATCGGCCTGCTCTCGGAGGTGCGCGAGCTGCGCGACGACCTCACGGTGATAGCCATGTCGGCGACCCTCGACGCACCGCGCATCTCGGCCACCCTCGGCACCGACGACCATCCCGCACCGATCGTCGACCACGTCGTCCCCGCCTTCCCGCTCACCGAGCGATGGGCTCCGAGTCCCGTGCCCCGACTCGATGAGCGCGGAGTCACCTGGGGGTTTCTCGACCACGTCGCCGCGACCACGGCATCCGCCGCCCGGGAGCTCATCCGAGACGACCCCGCGGCCGACGTGCTCGTGTTCGCACCGGGCGCTCGCGAGGTGTCCGAGATCGCCCGCCGCATCCGTGATCAGGACGGCCCGTTCGATGTGCGCGAGCTGCACGGGCAGATCCCCGCGGCGGAGCAGGATGCCGTGATCCGCGGCCGCGAACCGGACGCTCCTCCGCGCGTCATCGTCACGACCTCACTCGCCGAGTCCTCACTCACGGTGCCGGGCGTGCGCCTGGTCGTCGACAGCTGCCTCGCCCGACACCCGCAGCGCGACGCCGCGCGGGGCATGACGGGCCTGGTGACCACAGCAGCCTCCCGCTCGTCGTGCGTGCAACGTGCGGGGCGCGCAACCCGACAGGGACCAGGCACGGTGATCCGGTGCGTCGACGAGCGGACGTATGCGGCGGCTCCTGCACGTCCCGCTCCGGAGATCACAGTGACCGATCTCGCGGACGCCGCTCTGCTGCTCGCCTGCTGGGGTGCCCCTGGCGGCGCCGGCTTGCGGATGATCGACCCGCTGCCCGCTCAGAACCTGGCCGATGCCACCGAGGTGCTGCGCGGTCTCGGTGCGATCGACGACGAAGGGCGCGCCACGGCGGAGGGCCGGGTCCTGGCTCGCATCCCCACCGATCCACGGCTCGCGCGGGCTCTCCGCGACGGCAGCACGGCGGTCGGGGCGCGACTCGCCGCCGAGGTCGTCGCGCTCCTGGGTGGCGACCTGCGCGTCGCCGAGGCCGACGTCGCCCAGGCGATCATCGCGCTGCGAGGCGGTCGCACCCCGGATGCCCGCCGTTGGCGCTCCGATGTTGATCGTCTCGAGCGCATGGTCGCCGCGACGCCAGGCGCACGATCGGACCTCGACGGGGTCGGCCTCGTGATCGCACTGGCCTTCCCCGAGCGGATAGCCCACCGCGTCGACCGCACCGCCGAGGGTGCGACGTTCCTGCTGGCATCCGGAACCCGCGCCGGAGTGCGTGGGCCTCTCGCGGCGGTCGAGTGGCTCGCAGTCGCCGACGTCGCGCGCGCCTCTGCCCGCGCGGCGGCGGGATCCGGCGCGGTCATCCGATCCGCCGCTGTGCTCACGGAGGCGCAGATGGAACGCGCCGCGAGTCATCTGCTGACCGATCGTGTCGAGGCGGAGTTCACAGGCGGTCGCGTCCAGGCGCGCCGCGAGCGCCGCGTCGGTGCGATCCTGCGTTCCTTCTCGCCCGTGAGACCCGCGGCTCAGGACGGGCGGGATGCCGTGCGCCGCGCGATCGTGCGCGACGGGCTCGGCATGTTCACCTGGTCGGATGCCGCGACCGCCTTCCGTCGCCGACTGGCACTGCTCAGGCGGGAGCTCGGCGCACCGTGGCCCGACGTGTCGGATGCGGGGCTGCTCACGACTCTGGACGACTGGCTTGCTCCCGAGCTCGACGCGCTGGCGGGCGGCACCCCCGCGTCGCGAGTGGATCTCTCCTCGGCTCTGCGCAGACTGCTGCCCTGGCCCGAGGCGGCGCGTCTCGACGAGCTCGTGCCCGAACGCCTCGAGGTGCCGAGCGGATCCCGCATCCGCATCGCCTACCCCGATCCCGACGACGAGTCGGCGCGGCCGGTCGTCGCCGTGAAACTGCAGGAGTGCTTCGGCTGGGCCGAGACACCGCGACTGGTCGACGGACGGGTGCCGGTGCTCTTCCACCTGCTCTCGCCCGCCGGGCGCGCTCTTGCGGTCACCGACGATCTCGCCTCGTTCTGGACGGGCCCCTACGCCCAGGTCCGCGCCGAGATGCGAGGGCGCTACCCGAGGCATCCCTGGCCGGAGGATCCATGGACAGCCGCGCCCACGAAGCACACCAAGAACCGCGCCCCGCGCTGACCCGCCTCAACGCGTGCGACGTCGCAGAGTCAGCGATGCGAGCACGAGCGCGCCGACTCCGAAGGCGACGACCACCAGCAGCGGACCGTAGACATCCCACCCCTCGTCGCCGGCTGTGACGGCGTTGATCGTGTCGATCGCATGGCTCAGGGGCAGCCATTCCGAGATCGCGTACAGCACGTCGGGCATCTGATCGCGCGGCATGAAGAGCCCGCCGAGGATGATCTGCGGGAAGACGAGCAGCGGCATGAACTGCACCGCCTGGAACTCGGTCTGAGCGAATGCGCTCGCGAGGAGCCCCAGGGCGGTGCCCAGGAGTCCGTCGACGACCGCGACGAGTCCGAGCTGCCAGAGCTCGCCGTCGACGTCGAGCCCGCAGACACCGACCGCGAAGGACACGGTGATGATCGCCTGCAGCAGCGCCATCAGTCCGAACGCCAGGGCATAGCCCAGGATGAAGTCGGCCTTGCCGAGCGGAGTGGTCATGAGCCGCTCGAGGGTTCCGGAGCGTCGCTCCCGCAGAGTGGTGATCGAGGTGATGAGGAACATCACGATGAACGGGAACAGTGCGAGGATCGCTCCCCCGAACTGATCGAACACGCCGTCCTGATCGCTGAACAGCCAGGCGAAGAGTCCCACCAGCAGACTCGGCGCGATCAGCATCAGCGCGATCGAGCGAGGATCATGCCGCAGCTGCCCGAGCACCCGCGCGGCGGTGGCGAGCATCCGTCCGCCGTTCATTCCGCAGCCTCCCGTCGCTCGCGCCGTGTGGCGGGCGGGGTGTCGGTGGCGCCCTCCTGCTCCTGGCGGTCACGTTCGATGAGGGCGAGGAACGCCTCGTCGGGGTCGGCGGTACCCGTGTCGGCGAGCAGTGCCTCGGGGCTCGTGTCGGCGATGATCCGCCCGCTGCGCATCAGCAGCAGCCGGTCGCACCGCAGCGCCTCGTCCATCACATGGCTCGAGACGATCATGGTCACTCCACGCTCAGCGAGCCCTCGGAACAGGTCCCAGAGCTCGACTCGCAGCACAGGGTCGAGGCCCACGGTCGGCTCGTCGAGCACGATGAGCTCGGGGGTGCCGATGAGGGCCATCGCCAACGAGATCCGCGTGGTCTGGCCCCCGCTCAGGGACTCGACGAGCTGACCGGCCTGTGCACGCAGACCCACCTCATCGATCACCCGGTCGACATCGCCCTTCGGCGCCTTCAACACGGCGGCGAGGTACGAGAGGTTCTGACGCACCGTGAGGTCGCCATAGACGGCTGCGCCCTGTGTGCCGTAGGCCACTCTGTGTCGCAGCGGCCGAGACCCACCCGGCTCGCCCAGCACCGTGACCGAGCCGGCAGCGATGCGCTGCACCCCCACGATGCATCGCATGAGCGTCGTCTTTCCGCATCCCGACGGGCCCAGCAGACCGGTGATCTCACCGCGCGGGATCGTCAGGTCGATGCCGTCGAACACGGCGGTCTTGCCCCTGCTCACGTGGAGCCCCGTGATCTCGACTGCCGCGTTATTCATCATGTGATGAATTATGCGCTCGCCGACGGACGAGGTCAATGAGTGCGCGGAGTCGCGTCCGTGGTGGGCTACTCGAACAGGTAGCGCTGAACGGTCGGGCCGACGCGCGCGACGATGTCATCGACGGATGCCGTGGCGATCGGCGCGAGCCTCAGCACATACCGCGTGAGCAGCAGGCCGGCGATCTGCGAGGCGACGAGCGTGGCGCGAAGGTCGGCATCCGTGACAGCGAGAGCCTTCGCGATCTTGCCGATCAGCTCGCGGGCGAGGAATCCCGCGAGCAGTGGTGTGGTGAGCCGGCTGCCGATCGCCGTGCGGATGAGCATGACCCCTCGCCGGCGGATGTCCGGCTGCTCGAAGGCGTCGAGGATGTAGCGCACGAGCCGCTCGCCGACGGCGTCGCGCGGACCCGCGACGATGGCCGGCACGTCGATGTCGGGGCGGAGGGGAATGCCGACCGCTTCGGCGAACAGGTCGGCCTTCGTGCCGAAGTAGTGGTGCACCAGCGCCGAGTCCACGTCGGCGCGGGCAGCGATCGAGCGGATCGTCGACCCGTCGTAGCCGTGCTCGCCGAACTCGTCGACGGCCGCAGCGATGATGCGGTCGCGCGCGTCGGAGACGCCGCGGGGACGCCCGCGCTTCTTGGTCGCGCGCTGCTCGGTCATGGCGTCAGCCTACGACCAGGATTCGACCGGTCGTCAATCGAGCAGGTGCCTCAGATATCGAGGCGGGTCCTGCAGGAACGAGCGCCAGTGGTTCACCAGCTCGAGATCGTTCCACTCGGCGGGCCGGATGCCCCATTCGCCCACCTCGAGGATCCGTGCACCCGGCAGCGCCGCGAGCACGGGAGAGTGCGTGGCGCACAGCACCTGGCCGCCGTCGTCGACGATGCGCTGCAGCACGGCGATGAGGGTGAGCGTCGACTGGAACGACAGCGCAGCTTCGGGTTCGTCGAGACAGTAGAACCCCGGCTCGTCGAATCGACTGTCGAGCAGTGCGAGGAACGATTCGCCGTGGCTCATCTCGTGGAACGGCACGTCGCCCGTCGCGGAGGGATTCTCTTCGAGGTACGTGTAGAACGAGTGCATCGTCTCGGCCCGGAGAAAGAATCCCCAGCGGCTCGCTCCGACCCCGCGCTGCAGCCGCAGCCATTCCGACAGTGGTGATTCGGTGGGTCTGGTGCGGTGCCTGGCGTTGCGCGAACCGCCTTCGGGCGAGAGACCGTAGGCGATCGCGATGCCTTCGACGATCGTGGACTTGCCGCTGCCGTTCTCGCCGACGAGGAACGTCACCCCGGGCGAGAGGTCGATCCCCTCCCCCAGCACCTGGGCGACCGCAGGGATGCTCGTGGGCCAGACCGGCCCGGGCCCCGGGGCGTCGTCGTTCGCTCGCACCGCGACGACCGGCTGCTCCCGTCGACGACGGCTGCCGGGGGTCCAGATCGATTCCATGGACACCTCCTCCGATGGAGGCTAGCCGCAGCCACCGACGCGGGCGCTCAGCACTCGATGACATTGACCGCGAGACCGCCCTCGCTGGTCTCCTTGTACTTGGTCGACATGTCGATGCCGGTCTGGCGCATCGTCTCGACCACGGCGTCGAGGGAGACGTAGTGGCTGCCGTCGCCGCGCAGCGCGAGACGGGCGGCCGTCACGGCGGTCGATGCGGCGATCGCGTTGCGCTCGATGCACGGGATCTGCACGAGGCCGCCGATCGGGTCGCAGGTGAGTCCGAGGTGATGCTCCATCGCGATCTCAGCGGCGTTCTCGATCTGCCGGTTGGTGCCGCCCATCACCGCGGTGAGTCCTCCCGCGGCCATCGCGCAGGCCGAGCCGACCTCGGCCTGGCATCCGCCCTCGGCCCCGGAGATCGAGGCATTGGCCTTGAACAGCGACCCGAGCGCCGTGGCGGTGAGGAGGAAGCGACGGATGCCGCGCCGTCGGTTGGCATCGGCGACCAGCTCGGGGTCTTCGATCGCTCCGACCGCGACGAGCGACGCCTCGGCGCCGAAGCCGAGCAGGGAGCTGCCGACCAGTTCTCCGTAGGGTGTCACGGCATTGCCTGCGCCAAGGCCCGAGTCCGCCAGGAACCGCCACCAGTACATCGCGACGGCCGGAAGGATGCCGGCGGCGCCGTTGGTCGGCGCCGTGACGACGCGTCCGCCCGCGGCGTTCTCCTCGTTCACCGCGAGCGCGAACGCACCGAGCCACTCACCGGGGAGCTCGCGGTGCCCCTCCGACTCGACCTCTTCGAGCTGCGCGCGGATCATGCTCGCCCGCCGCTTCACCTTGAGCATCCCCGGGAGCACACCGTCCGAATGCAGCCCGTTCTCGACGCACGCCGCCATGGCATCCCAGATCGCATCGAGTCCGGCGGCGACCTCTTCTTCCGAGCGCACGGCGGTCTCGTTCAGGCGGGCGACTTCGGCGATCGACAGTCCGTGCTCGTCGCACAGAGCGAGCAGCGACGCGGCGTCGGCATACGAGTACGGCAGGGGTGCCGACACGAGCGTGGCATCCTCCCCGTCCCGGCGGATGAATCCCCCGCCGACGGAATAGTAGGTCTCCTCTACGACGGCCGCGCCCTCGGCATCCCATGCGGTGATCGTCATGGCGTTCGGATGGCCCGGCAGCCGGGTGCGGGGTGCGAACACGATGTCGCCCTTGACGAACGGCACCTCGTGAACTCCGGCGATCGACAGCGTCGCCCCCTCGCGCAGATCTGTCCATGCGGCGCGCACCTCGTCGGGATCGCATGTCTCCGGAGCGAGGCCGCGGAGCCCCGCGACGACGGCATCGGGCGTGCCGTGCCCGATCCCGGTGGCGCCGAGAGAGCCGTACAGGGTGCACCCGATGCGAGCGACACGATCGAGCTCTCCCGACGAGCGAAGACCATGGGCGAACGCGAGCGCCGCCCGCATCGGCCCGACCGTGTGGGAGCTCGAGGGGCCCACTCCGATGGAGAAGAGATCGAAGGCCGAGACGTACGCTGTCACCTCCTCAGCCTACGTCGTGCGCGCGAGGACGGACGATCCTGCGGCTGTCGTCAAGGCCCTTCTCGCCTCGGAACCGCTGACGGATGCTGGGAACGCACTCGATGCGAAAGGGACGATCATGACGAACAGCACACCCGAGCAGGACCCGACCTCCGGCCTCGACTCCGAGGCCCAGACACCCACGCCGACGCCCTCTTCCGGCGATGCCGGCGAGTTCAAGGATCCGTCGAACACCGCCGAGAAGCCGGCGGAGGCGGAATCCCCCGAGGACGCGGATCCGTCGGAGGTTCCGAGCAACGACGAGCTCGAGGAGCCGAGCACCGAGAAGGAGCCATCGGAAGAGCCCAAGGCGCCGACGCGAAACGACCCCGAGCCCGACCATGAGGCGGTCGGGATCGGGGTCATCGACGGTCCGGAGACCGACGAGGGCGACTGAGCGACTCCTACCTCGCTCGACCACCCGTGCGCTCCCGTCGCGATGCACCCTGCGACGGGAGCGGGTTCGGATGCGGCTATTCGACGAGCTTGCCCTCGGTGTCGACCTCGCGCATGAGCTCGGCGATCTCGGCCGGGATCTCGGGGATCGACTCGTGCGTGACGCCGTCGGTCGGCGACCAGACGAGGTTGACCTGCAGCGTGGGGTCGGTGTCGGGGTAGTCGCTGCGGTTGTGGCATCCGCGCGTCTCGCGACGCTCCAGCGCCGCCTCGAGAGTGGCGCGGGCCGCGAGTGCGGATGCCTTGAGGTCGAAGGCGTGCGCGAGGTCCTGGAATCCGGCGATGTCCGGGTGGATGCCGATGTCCTCCATGCGTCCCTCGATCATGTCGAGTTCGGCGAGCCCCGCGCGCAGTCCGTCCTCCGAGCGCACGACGCCCGCGTGCTGCGTCATGGTGTTGCGGATCGCCCGCTGCAGTGCGCGGACGTTCTCACGACCGTCGGCCGCGAGCAGGTCGTCGATCTCGGCGCGGGCCTGAGCGACCGCGTCCGCCGAGCGGCGCTGAGCGTCGAGCCCCGCAGCATGCGCCATCGCCGCCTGCCCGACGATGCGGCCATAGACCAGCAGCTCGATCAGCGAATTGCCGCCGAGGCGGTTGGCTCCGTGCAGACCACTCGATGCCTCGCCGATCGCGTAGAGCCCGTCGACGTCGGTCTGGTGGTCGTCCGGGCGCACCCATACGCCGCCCATCGAGTAGTGCGCGGTAGGCGCGATCTCGATCGGATCGGTGGTGATGTCGAGCATCTGCAGCTCCATCATCGTCTGGTAGACGCGCGGCAGGCGGGTCATGATCGTCTCCCGCGGGAGGTGCGAGACGTCGAGCCAGACTCCGCCGTTCTCGGTGCCTCGCCCCTCGGCGATCTCGGTGTACGCGGCGAGCGCGACGCGGTCGCGAGTCGAGAGCTCCATGCGCTCGGGGTCGTACTTCGACATGAACCGCTCGCCGAGGGCGTTGCGCAGGATGCCGCCCTCACCCCGGGCCGCCTCCGAGATCAGGGTGCCTGCGGCGTTCTCGGGCTCGATGATGCCCGACGGGTGGAACTGCACGAGCTCGGGATCGCGCAGTCGCGCACCCGCCTCGACCGCGAGGCGGAACGAGTCGCCCGTGTTCTCATCGCGGCGAGACGACGTGCGGCGCCAGATGCGGTTGTGGCCTCCGGCGGCGAGGATCACGGCATCCGCGTGGATCAGGTAGCGCGTGCCGTCTGACTGGTCGAAGCCGTAGGCGCCGAACACGACGTTGTCGCGCACGAGCAGGCGGGTGATGTAGACGTGGTCGAGGATCGGCACCTCGAGCTGCTCGGCCTTCGCGACGAGGGTGCGCTGGATCTCGAGACCGGTGTAGTCGCCGGCGAACGCCGTGCGACGGAAGGTATGCGCGCCGAAGAACCGCTGCGAGATGCGTCCGTCGTCCTCGCGGGCGAAGTCCATCCCCCAGCGCTCGAGATCCCGGATGCCGCGCTCGGCGCCCTGCGTCACGATCTCGACCGTGTGCGGGTTGGCGAGGAGGTAGCTCTCCTTGATGGTGTCGGCCGCGTGCTGCTGCCAGCTGTCGGCCTCGTCCATGGTGCCGAGCGCGGCGTTGATGCCGCCGGCGGCCAGAGAGGTGTGCGCGTCCTGCCGAGGCCGTTTGCCGACAGCGAGGACGTCGACGCCGTGCTCGGCGACCTCGATCGCCGCCCGCAGCCCGGAGCCCCCGGTGCCGATGACGAGGACCGTGGTGGAGATCTGTCGTTCGCGAGTGGTCATGCTCTCCACGCTAAGCAGGGCTCCCCGATAACTCCAATGCATTGTTCTACTGGTATCGATACACTGAAAACATGAACCTCGAGCAGCTCCGCGGGTTCGTCGAGGTTGCCCGCCTCGGCCATTTCACCCGCGCCTCCGAGCACCTGCACCTCGCCCAGCCGTCACTGAGTCGGCAGATCTCGACGCTCGAACGCGAGCTCGGCGCCGAGCTCTTCCACCGGGCACGGGGGCACATCGCCCTCACCGCCGCCGGAGAGGCACTGCTCCCCCGCGCACAGCGGATGCTCGCCGAGTCCGACGCGATCCGCGAGGAGATGGCCGAACTCGCCGGTCTCCGTCGCGGACGCGTGCGACTCGGCGCACCGCCCACCCTGTGCATCAGCCTCGTCGCCGAGGCGATCAGCACCTTCCACGCGGCCCACCCCGGCGTCGACCTGCACCTGATCGAGAGCGGGTCGAGGCTGCTCGTCGATCAGTTGGCCGTGGGCGCCGTCGACATCGCGCTCATCACGGAGTCGGAGGGTCCGCCGCCATCGGGCTTCAGTCTGACTCGCATGCCGCTGCTGACCGAAGAGCTCGTCGTGGTGTCCGCCGCATCCGAACCTCCCGTCTCGACCTCCACGGTGATGAGCCTCGATCACCTCGCCACCCTTCCGCTGATCGCGCTCGACGAGACCTACGAGCTGCGGGCGACGACCGATGCGGCCTTCCGGTCGGCAGGGCTGACGCCGAATGTCGTCCTCGAGGGAGCGGAGATGGACGCGCTGCTCCGCTTCGTCGAGCGTGGCGTCGGCGTGGCCGTGGTCCCGGCGATGGTGCTGCTCGATCAGCCGGCGCTGCGGTCGGTCAGGATCTCGCATCCGATGATGAGGCGCACCGTGAGCCTGGCTCACCGTGCCGATGTCACGCCCGCCGTCGCGGTGGCCGCGATGCGGACGGTGATCGTCGGCACGGCGGCAGAGGTCGCTCATCGCGACCCGGCCATCACGAGTCTGCTCGACTGAGGCGGCTCAGGCGTCCTCGTATTCGTCGGGCGACCACTCCTCTCGCCAATCGATGATCGGACGATCGCCGTCGAACCGGATCGGCAGCCAGACGTAGTCCGCGATCGAGGTGTCGACGTGCGCGAACTCCTCCATCGGCTCGTCGCCGTCCTTGCCGGGCGCGAAGTGATCGACGAACGCCTGGCGGGCACGATCGCCGTGGTCGAGATACCGCGGCAGCCAGCGGTCGGCGACGGCGATGTAGAGATCCTTCTTCCCCGGATGCCGGAACACCGACGAGATCTGCGAGTGGAACGAGGTGCGCGACCCGTCGCCCGGATGCAGGTCGCCGAGAACCTCGAACGGCCCGTGATAGCTGCGCGATACCGCCGATTCCGACGGGTTCGGGTAGTACCCGGTGGTGCCGGACGTCAGCAGATAGTGCAGGCCGTCGCGCTGGAAGTGCGCGGGCGCCTCGCGCACGAACGGCGGCTGCGGCTGCGGGAAGTGCGTCGAGTAGTACCCGGTGACGTCGGTGTAGTCGCTCGTCAGGTCGGCGCAGATCATCTCGGAGTGCACGCGCTCGAAGTAGTAGTACCCCTTGCCGTCATGTGGATCGACGACGAGATCGAAGTCGCCGGCGCTCATATCCAGCGGACGCAGCCATGTGCGCTGGATCTCGTAGGGCCCGAGGATGCTGTCGGCGGTGAGCACCGTCGAGCGCTGCACCGATCCCTTCGTCATCACCTTCACCCAGCACACGAACTTGCGGGTCTCGGAGTTGAAGATGATGTGCGGTCGGTCGAGGCCCTGTGCCGGATGCAGCGGTGAGGACTCGTCGTCCTCGTCCGGCGGGATGATGACGCCCCTGTCGTCCCAGTTGACCAGGTCGATCGAGGAGTAGCACCGTACTCCCCAGTGCCAGATGCCGCTCCCGGGTGTCGAGAACTCCTTGTTCTCGCCGTACCAGTAGTGCACGCCATCGACGGTGATGACCGATCCGCCATGCGCGTGGATGCGCTCGCCGTTCGTGTCCAGCCACACCTGCCCCGGTCGGATGTGCTGCTGAGTCATGCTGCTCCCTCGGTCTCGAGAACGGGGTCTGGTCTGCGCCAGCCGAAGAACGGGCGTTCAGGGTCTTCCGCCACGGCGCGGAAGACCGCCGTGAACGAGTGGCGACCGGGGCCGACGGGGACCTCCTCTTCGGAGCCCGGAAGAATGAGCACGCCGACGGATGCCGCAGGCACCTCGACGTCGATGGACAGGATCTCACCGTCACGCCGCCACGCGATCGCCGCCGTACCACGGACGCTGTCGTATCGCGCACTCGCGTGCACGAGGCGGCCGCCCGGCCGAGGCTCGAAGCGGATCCGCTCCCACCCGGGCGCATCGGCCGCGAGGCCGGCGACCGCGCGGTGCAGGAAGTCGGCGACGGCTCCGAGCGCGTAGTGGTTGAACGAGGTCATGTCGCCCGGGTTGATCGATCCGTCGGGAAGCATGCTGTCCCAGCGCTCCCAGATCGTCGTCGCTCCCATGGTGACCGGGTACAGCCATGACGGCAGCTCGTTCTGCAGCAGCAGGTGATACGCGTAGTCCATGCTCCCTGCACGCACCAGAGCGTCGCAGATGATCGGGGTTCCGACGAACCCCGTCGAGATGTGGAATCCGCCCGCTCCGACGAGCTCCTGCAGCCGCGATCCGGCCCGCCGCACCTGCTCCTGATTCTCGAATAGCTCGAAGACCAACGCGACGGCGATCGAGGTCGGGGTGTCGCTGACCACTCGACCGGTCTCGCTGAGGAATTCGTCCTGGAAGGCCCGGGCCGCTCGTTCTGCGATGCCGCGGTAGCGCACCGCATCCGCCTGCTCTCCGAGCAGACCGGCAGCGTCGGCCACGATGCGCGCCGTGCGCACGTGATAGGCCGTCGCCACCAGGTATTTATCGGTGTGGGACTTGCCCGGGTCCTCGGGCGGTGCGGTCGGGTCCAGCCAATCGCCCAGCTGGAAACCGCCGTTCCAGAGTCCCGTGTGCCCCGTGAGGTCATCGACCAGGTCGACCCATGCGCGCATACTCGCGTACTGATCCTCGAGGATCCGCAGGTCCCCGTCATTGAGATACATCTCCCACGGCACGATCACGGCCGCGTCGCCCCAGGCTGCTGTCGGGAAGTTCGGGAAGCCGCACTCCACCCACGGCACGAAGTTGGGCACGTGGCCCTGATCAGCCTGCTCGAACGCGAGGTCGCGCAGCCATCCCGTGAGCGTGCCGTGCGCCGCGAACAGACGGAGAGCGGTCGGCGCGAACACCTGGATGTCACCGGTCCACCCCACGCGCTCGTCACGTTGTGGGCAGTCCGTCGGCAGATCGACGAAGTTGTCGCGCATGCTCCAGACGACGTTGGAGTGCAGCTTGTCGAGTCCGTCGTTCGACGACTCGAACCATCCGGTGCGACGCATGCCGGTATGGATCACCACGGCCTCGACGTCTCCGTCGCGAAGCTCCCCCGGCCAGTTCTCGAGCTCGGCGTACTGGAAGCCGTGGATCGTGAAGCGAGGCGTGTAGGTCTCCTCACCCATCCCCGCGGCTGTGTACGAGTCCACGGAGGTCGCCGCGCGGAGAGGTCTGATGCCGAGCTCGCCGTTCTCGATCACCTCGGCGTGATGCAGCGTCACGGTGTGCCCGGCATCCGCTCGCAGCCGGATGCGCAGAACTCCGGAGATGTTCTGACCGAAATCGAGGCGGATGCGGCCGCTCGGCCGCCGGGTCACAGACACCGGTCTCAGCGTCTCGGTCTTCTGAACGGGCAGAGCGGTGGGCGGCTCGATCGCGGCGGGGAAATCGGTTCGGGGCAACGTCGTGGCAGGACTCCAGTGGGACGCGTCGAACGCGGGGGCGGACCAGCCGCTCGGCGCGAGGCGCGCGTCGTAGATCTCGCCCTCATACAGACCGACGGAAGTGATCGGAGAGGGCGCGGTGGTCCACTCGAGCGGCACAGGATGGATCACTCCGTCAGCCGTGGTCACCTCGAGCTGCGCGAGCAGCGCGACATCGGGTCCGTAGATATCCCAGACCCCGCCGTCGAAACCGATGTGGCCGCGGTACCAGCCGTCGGCGAGCCATGCGCCGATCACGTTCTCCCCGCCGCGCAGCGCGGCCGTCACATCGTGGGTCTGATAGCGGAGTCGGTGGCTGTAGCTCGTCCATCCCGGCGCGAGCACATCGTCCCCGATGCGATCGCCGTTGACCTCGAGTTCGTACACACCGTGCGCGGTCGAGTGGATCCGCGCCCGGGCGATGTCGTCGGGAAGCCGCCCCTCGGCGATGACTGCGCGCAGCAGATAGGCGGGTCGCGGCGCCGAGCGGTCCGCCGCGACCGATGGCGACACGAAGTCGACCTGCCAGTCGTCGCCGAGCCCGGCTTCGATCGGAAGCGGCTCGCTCCAGCTCTGCGAATCGATGGCACGGATGCGCAGGACTCCTCCCGCGCGCGGAGCGAGCGCTCGGAACGGCCACGCCACGCGCTGCGTCGACGTCGAGCGTGCGCGTGCAACTGCTCCGTCGTCGGCGATGAACTCCAGTTCGAAGGTGACCGCCGCCGCATCCGCCACGAAGGAGATCCGCGGCTCGGCCTCGCCGATCCCGACGGTCTTGCCGCCGCGCCTGTTCTCCAGCCAGATCTCGATGATGTTCGTCATGTCAGCCCTTCACCGATCCTGCGGTCAGGCCCTTCATGACCTGCTGGTTGAGGAACACGTAGATGAGCAGCGTTCCCAGCACATTGACTGAGATCGCGGCGAAGGTCGGGCCGTACTGGACCGCGCCATACTCGCCGGTGAAGTTCAGCAGTCCGACCTGAATCGTGCGCAGGTCGCTGCTGTTGGTGAACGTCAGGGCGATGAGCAGGTCGTTCCAGAGGAAGAAGAACTGCACGAGGCCGATCGTGAACAGCGCGTTCTTGACCAGCGGCAGGCCGATGGAGAAGAACGAACGGAAGATCGAGGCTCCATCCAGGGTCGATGCCTCGAAGATCTCCCGCGGAACCGAGCGGAAGAACGTCGCCATCATGAACACGGTCAGCGGCATCCCCAGGGCGACGTAGGTGATGATGAGCGGCCACAGCGTGCCGGTCATGTTCGTGCGGAAGTAGATCGTGAACAGCGGCAGCAGGATCATCTGCGCCGGCACCATGATCCCGGCGAGGAACAGCAGCAGCACCGTGCCTCTGCCCTTCCATACCATGACCTCGAGCGCGAACCCCGCTGCCGTTCCGAAAACCAGGATGATCGCAAGCGACGGGAACACTGCGACGACGCTGTTCAGGATGTACTTGCCGAACTCGCCGGTGGTGAACACCTCGATGTAGTTGACGATGTCCCACGACTGCGGCAGAGCCCAGAACGGCTCATTGAGGAACTCGTTCTGGGTCTTGAACGACCCGAGCAGCATCCACAGGATCGGGTAGATCTCGACGATCAGCAGCACGGCGATGAGCAGTCGGATGGGCAGCCGTCGGAAGAAATCCCTCGCGCCTCGACGGTTCGGATCGACGTCGCGGCGGGTGGGCAGCGGGGTGCCCGTTACGATGGCGGTTGTCGCACTCACTGGTTCAGTCCTTCGTCAGATCGCGGCGGGTGGAGCGGAAGATGAAGACCGTGAACAACAGGCACAGAATCGTCAGCATGAGGGCGATCGTGCTGCCGTAGCCGTAGTCGCCGTAAGCGAACGAGGTGCGGAACATGTACAGGGTCAGCGGTGTGGTCGCGTTGCCGGGGCCCCCGTTGGTCAGCGCCACGACGGTGTCGAAGACCTTCAGGGTGCCGTTGATGCTGAAGATGATCGATGACAGCAGCACGGGCAGCGACAGCGGCAGAACGATCGTGCGGATGAGCTTCCATCCGGACGCCCCGTCGATGCGCGCCGATTCGATCAGCTCGTCGGGGATGTCGACGAGGCCGGCGTAGAGCAGCACGGCGTAGAAGCCCATCGAGCGCCAGAGGTCCATCGCGATGATGACCCAGAAGGAGGCGTCGGGGGTGCCGAACCAGTCGAGGTTCTGCACCCCGAGGATGCCGAGGAACGAGTTCACCGGACCGACCGTCGGCGCCGCCTCGAACAGGCGCTGGAACAGCAGCGCGACCGCGACCGTCGGCAGGACCACGGGGAAGAACACGATCGTCCGGATGATGCCCGACCCTTTTCGGAGCCAGAAGACGTACATCAGGGAGAGCAGGTAGCCCACGATCACCTGCAGAGCGGTGAGGATGAGCGCGTACTTCAGCGTGAAGAAGATCGCGTCCCAGGCGGCGGGGTCCTGGAAGAACTTCGTGAAGTTGTCGACCCCGTTGAAGGTGAAGCCCGTGATGGGGTTGCCGTCCTGCACCGTGTAGAAGAGTGACCACACGATCGGGACGAGCATGACGAGGGAGTAGACGAGCAGCGCGGGTCCGAGCAGGACGAAGATGGCGCGCTTGTCGCCGAGGACTTTGTGCATGGTGGATCTCCTGATGT
>JAZBLP010000086.1:0-7009 GCA_037033305.1 Actinomycetota bacterium
CCCCGGATGCCGCCGCGCAGTTGCAGCTGATCCTCGACGCGATCCTCAACCCCAAGGGCGACGGACCGCCCATGCCGGGGGTGCACTTCACGCCGAGTGGCCGCGCGGACACGGCTGCCGGTTCAGCCGCCGCAGACGCAGACGCAGACGCAGATGGTGACGCTGATCCGTTCAACTCGGATCCGCGGTGCGTGCTCGATGACCGCACCGCTGGGCAGAAGCGTCACGATGCGCTCGCCATGGTCTTCGCCATCGCGGCCCGCCACGAGGACATGCCCACGTTGGGTGGTGCATCACCGGTCCTCGTCGTGATCGTCGACGCGAAGGATCTCGCTCATCAGGCGGGTGGTTCTGCTTTCGGTGCCGCCTTCGGCACGAGCGCAGGCAATGGTGGGTGGGCGACGATCCCCGGTTCCGGAGCCCATGTGCCCAACTCCGTCGCCGCGCAGGCCGCGTGCGGCGGGGCGGTCCAACGGGTGTTGATGGATGAGGGCCGGATCATCGGGATCAGCACCACCGACCGGGTGTTCACGGTGCATCAACGCCGGGCGATCATCGCCCGCGACAAGGAATGCCTCATCCCCGGGTGTCATGTTCCCGCGTCGTGGTGTGAGATCCACCATGTCACCGAGCACGCTCGCGGCGGCCCGACGCATACGGACAACGGTGTGCCGTTGTGCTGGTGGCATCACCGGTCTCTCGGCACGTCAGGGTGGGAGATTCGCATGAACCACGGGCTGCCCGAAGTCCGCGGGCCGAACTGGTGGGACCCCGCATACCGCTGGCGCACACCACGACTCAGCCTCCACGCACCGACGGACGTTCGACGTGCTGCGATACGAATCTGAGGCGGCGCCACCGTGCCAGGAGTACAACTGACCCATGGGCACAGACGTCACAGGTATCGGCGGCATCTTCTTCCGCAGCAGCGACCCGGAAGCGCGATCGGCGTGGTACCGAGAGCACCTCGGAATCGGTGCGGGCCACGACGGCATGTGGCAGCAGGAAGCAGGCATGACCGTCTTCGCGCCGTTCGCTGCCGACAGCGACTACTTCGCGGCCGACCAGCAGTTCGTGCTCAACCTGCGGGTCGCTGACATCGAGCAGCTCACCGCCCGGCTCGAAGCCTCAGGCATCCCGGTCGAGCGGCGCGACGAGTGGAACACCGCCGAGTACGGCACCTTCGCGCGCATCCACGACCCTGAAGGGCTCCCGATCGAACTATGGCAGCCGCCGTCGCCCCCGCCGCAGCACGAGCAGGAGTAGTCGCGGCAACGATCACGCCTGCGGGCAAGCGCACTCCCCGTCGATCAGGCCGGGTCGAGGCGGAGGACCTCGGGCGATTCGCCGCCCGTGACCTCATCGGCGACCCGGATGCTGCGTGCGAGGTCATCGAGCGCGCCGTCGAGTGTGCCGAAGCGTTCACGGTCACTGCACATCGCGGTCAGTGTGACCAGGTGCGTGCCGGTGTCCCAGGTGTATGTGACGAACGGTGGAGATGCAGGGGACTGCGGCATCGCCACGACGAGCTTCTCTCCTGTGCCCAGCCAGCGGCTCGAGAAAGACTGGGTGTCGTCGTAGTCCATCGGCATCGAAGCGCGGGCGATTCGCACCTCGGGAGTCAGCGCCTGCGCTGTCGCCATCGCGACGACCAGCTCAGGGTCCGCCCTCCAGGTCCAGACGAGCACCCGCCCGTCCGCTCGGCGCATCAGCATCGGCGCCGCCTGGCTCATCGCCCAGGCGCCGAGGCGCGAACCCGGGCGCTGCGTGGCGCCGATCGCCGAGTTCACCTGCCCCAGCAGCATCCGGATCGCCGCCTTGCGGTGCCTGCGCCCCTTCCATCCGAGCGAATCCGTCACGGGGATCCACAGTTGCGGGTCGGCGTCGGCAGTCAGTCGCATGTCTCCACGCTAGGGGGTGAGGCTGAGGGATGCCGGTATGCCTCAGCAGCTCGAACAGGCCCCTCCGGTAGAGTGGCGAGCGCCCGATCGGGCTCCCCTGGCCGCCGTACCGTAAGGCAGAATGTCCTCCTCTACCTCCGATCCGACGAGTGCTTCCGACGTCGCTCCCCAGACGGGGCCCCGTCCACTGCGCATCCTGATCGGATGCGACACCTTCGCGCCCGACATCAACGGTGCCGCGCGCTTCGCCGAGCGTCTCGCGGCTGGTCTCGTGCAGCGCGGCCACGACGTCCATGTCGTCGCCCCGAACCTTGTCTATCGCCGCACGCCTGCGCGCACGGAGGTGATCGAGGGCGAGCCGATGACTCTTCACCGACTGCCCTCGGTGCGCTGGGCTCCGCACGACTGGCTGCGCTTCGTGTGGCCGTGGCGCGTCAAGCACTACGCCCGCAAGATTCTCGACGACGTGCAGCCCGATGTCGTGCACATCCAGTCGCACATCGTGATCGGTCGCGGCCTCTCGCGAATCGCGCACGAGCGCGGTATTCCGGTGATCGCCACGAACCATGTGATGGCCGAGAACATCCTCGATCACACCACCATGCCGAAGTTCATCGACGATCTCGTGCTGCGGTGGGCGTGGGGAGACGCGAAGCGCACCTTCGCGCTGACCCGTGCGATCACCACGCCCACGCGTCGAGCAGCCGACTTCCTCGAGCGCACTGTCGCCGTCGAGAACGTCATCCCGGTCAGCTGCGGCATCGACCGCACGCAGTACACCCCGGTCGTCGCGCCGCGCGACGCCAACCGCATCATCTTCGTCGGCCGGCTGACCGCCGAGAAGCAGGTCGAGGTCATCCTGCAGGCGATGACGAAGCTCGACCCCGCTCTGCAGACCACCTTCGACATCGTCGGCGGCGGCGACCAGCGCAAGCAGCTCGAGCATCTCTCGCACCAGCTCGGGCTCGCAGACCGCGTCACGTTCCACGGCCGCACGACCGATGAGGAACTGCGCGCGCTGCTGTCACGCGCCTCGGTCTTCACGATCGCCTCCATCGCCGAGCTGCAGTCGATCGCGACCATGGAGGCGATGGCATCGGCGCTGCCGATCGTCGCAGCGGATGCCGTCGCGCTGCCGCACCTCGTGCACGATGGCGAGAACGGCTACCTGTTCGAACCCGGCAATGCCGACGCCCTGGCGGCGCGCCTCACGGACGTGCTGACCGCGTCGCCGGGAGAGTACGCCCGCATGCAGCAGGCATCTCTCGACGGCGTCGCGATCCACGACATCAACCGCACGCTCGACACCTTCGAGGCGCTGTACCGCGACGAGCCCCTGCCGGAGTGACGGCACCCGCCATGCACATCGTCTTCTTCGGCGATCAGCACCTCGACTCGCTCGGCGGGGCGCAGGTGTCGATGCGGCTGCAGCGCGAGTTCCTCGAGCGTGCAGGCCATACCGTGACCGTCGTGGCACCGAGGATGCACGGGTCGCGGGCCGCAGGCGACACCGACCCGTCGAACCTCGACCTGCCATCGGCGCCGATCACCGTCGACCGGGAGTACTCGATGAGCTGGCCCGGGCGCCGCACGGATCGCTTCCTCGATCGGGCGCTGACGCACCGACCGCCCGTGGATCTCGTGCATGTTCAGGCTGACTTCTGGGGCGCGTTCATCGGGCACCGGTATGCGGCTCGACACGGCGTTCCCGTCGTGCACACCATGCACAACCGCGTGGACGTGGGGATTGCGGCGGTCACCCCGCTGCATGCACCTGCTCTCTCGGCGCTGAACGTCTGGCGGCGCCGTGCGCTTGCGGGGGTGGGACCGACGGTCGGCGGAAGTGATGGCTGGGCATTCTTGCGAGGGATCGCCAGCGGAGCGGCCGCGGTGACGGCACCGTCGACTCACTTCGCCCGACGCCTCGAAGAGCACGGGGTGTTCAGTCCGGTCGATGTGGTCTGGAACGGCATCGACGACGACATCCGTGACGCGACCCTCGCTGCCGCGCCCGCCATGCGAGAACCGGGGCGTCCCCGGTTCGTCTGGCTCGGGCGCATGAGCCCCGAGAAGCGGCTGCTCCCTTTCCTCGAGGCTTTCGTCGATTCCGGGATCGATGCGGATCTCGAGATCATCGGCGGAGGCGGCCAGCGTGCCGCGGCCGAGAAGATCGTCGCGGATATCTCCACGGTGCGATTCGCCGGCAAGCTCAGCTATCCCGACACGCTGGCGCGGATCGCCGCCGCTGATGCGCTGGTGCAGACCTCGATCGGCTTCGAGACGCAGGGGATGACGCCGTTCGAGGCGGCGACCCTCGGTACACCATCGGTGATCAGTGACCCCGACATCGCTGCAGAGCTGGGTGGCGGTCTCTGGGCTGTTCCGGGTGCGTCCGGCACGGAGGACCAGCGGAAGGCTGGTCTTGTCGAGACCCTGCGCCGCGCGGCATCCGACATCGTGGCCGGCGACGCTCCGCAGCCGATGCGCGAAGTCTCGGAGTCGTTCCGTCAGTCCTCGCGCACAGCCGCGATGATCGAGATCTACGAGCGCGTGCTCGCGGGTGAATCTCGCACTCAGAACTCGAAGTAGCGCTCAGAACCCGAAGTAGTAGAACAGGTTCGCCACCCACGAGATGAGGGTGCCGACGACGGTGCTGCCGCCCACGCCGATCGCGATGGCCGCGAGCAGGTGAGGCGCAGGGCGTCGAAGCGCGATGAACCCGAGCACCAGGCCGGCAGCCGCACCGGCCAGCACGAGGAGATTCACGAGGTTGCCCAGCAGATCGACGAACTGGTAGCCGACGCTCATGTACATGAACGGAGTGACGATCTGGAAGAAGAGCCCCACGGCCGCGGCGATGACTGCCACGACGAGCGCGGTGCGACCGAGGCCTCCCTGCCGCGGTGATGCCTGGCCCGGGGAGTACGGCGGCGTCGCGACCCCGTAGGGCTGGCCGGGCTGGGCGTAGGGCTGACCGGGTTGTGGGTAGGGCTGTCCGGGTTGTGGGTAGGGCTGGCCGGGCTGGGCGTAGGGCTGGCCGGGACCGGGGGGTCCGCCGGGGTTCTGTTGCTGGTCGCTCATCGATTCTCCGAATGGTCAGAAGGGAAGCGCGTAGAAGAGATTCGACACCCACGAGATGACGATTCCGGCGAGCTGCGATGCGGCGATGCCGATCGCGATGCCGGCGAGGATCTTCGAGCCCTGCCGCCGCACCGAGATCAGGCCGAGGATGAGACCGGCGACGGCGACGACGAGCACGAGCCCGTTGCCGATCGCTGAGAAGGCGCCGATGGTGGAGGGGTCGCCGGTCATGCGGAACATCAGCGGATACGACAGCGTGACGACAAGCCCGATGGCGAGGGAGACCACAGCGAGGAGGAAGGCGATGCGCCCGAGTCCCGCTCCGGGCTGCGCCGGATGCGCCTCGCCCGGGTACGGCTGTCCGGGGTACGCCTGGCCGGGGTACGGCTGGCCGGGGTACGGCTGGCCGGGGTACGGGGATCCGGGCTGTGCCTGCGGCTGCTGCGGAGATCCGGGCTGTGCCTGCGGCTGCTGCGGGGATCCGGGCTGCGCCGGATAGTGCGAGCCGGCGTAGTCCGGGGGAGTTCCGTGTGGCTGCGCGGAAGGCTGCTGGGGCTCGCTCATGCACTCGAGCGTAGCCGCGCATGTCGGCGCACGGGAGATCACGCGCGGCGGCAGGCAGGGCGCGGCCGGGTCGGCGCGACTGCGTGCCGCCCGGCGAGACTGCGTGCGGCCCCGGCGACGGCATCTGGGTCAGCGATAGACGCGCCCGGTCTCCGCTCGGTCGAGGGCATCTCGATCGGCGACGCGGGACCAGTCGGTGGGAAGGCGTCGGTATCCGTCGCGGCGGAGTTCGATGACCGTGGACACGAGAGCCCACACGGCGAGGGCGATGAGTACGATGATGAGGAACATGGCAGAAACGCTACGATCACTGTTGATCTGCCACGAGTGGCAGAATAGACTCTGCACGTAGGAAAACTGCCAAACCCGGGAGAGAGCCATGATGAAGACCGTCGCCTGCGTCGTGAATGACGGATTCGCGCCCTTCGAGTTCGGCCTCGCCTGCGAGGCGTTCGGGCTGGACCGGTCGAACGACGGGGTCCCGAACTTCGACTTCCGGGTCGTCGCTCCGCATCCCGGCGTCGTGACGTCGAAGCTCGGATTCTCGATCAACGTCGAGCATGACCTGTCGTACGCCTACGAAGCGGATCTCGTCATCCTGTGTCCCGTTCCCCGGGAGCACTGGACGCAGATCGACCCGCTGCTCCTCGCGGTGGCCCGCGACGCGGTGGCGCGCGGCGCCTGGGTGCTGACGATCTGCAGCGGATCCTTCATCCTGGGCGCGGCCGGAGTGCTCGACGGCCGTCGCGCGACCACACACTGGATGTACTCCGACGTGATGGCCGAGATGTATCCGGCGATCGACATCGACCCCGACGTGCTCTTCGTGCAGGACGACCGCATCATCACGAGCGCCGGCACGGCGGCGGGCATCGACGCCTGCCTGCACCTGCTGCGGATCGAGCTCGGCGCCGAGCTCACCAATCGCATCGCCCGTCGCATGGTCGTGCCCCCGCAGCGCGACGGAGGCCAGGCGCAGTTCATCGACCGTCCGATCCCCGTCGCTCAGAACGATTCCCTCGCCGCGGTCGCGGACTGGGCCGTCGAACACCTCCGCGACGACCTGGGCGTGGATCAGCTCGCAGCCCGGGCGCTCATGTCTCCCCGCACGTTCGCCCGCCGATTCAAGGCGGAGTACGGCGCGACTCCGGCGGCCTGGCTCGCGCGGCAGCGCGTGCTGCACGCCCAGCGGATGCTCGAGCGCAGCGATCTGTCGCTCGAGCAGATCGCCGACGAGTGCGGCTTCGGGTCGGCCGCCGTGCTGCGGCAGAACTTCTCGCGGGTGCTCGGCACCACCCCGACGGCCTACCGTGCGCGGTTCTCGTGCGCCGACGACTCAGAGACCTCGGCTGCGTGAACGGGTGCGGCGTCCCGCGACGCACGCTGCGCACCCGTGCGCTCAGTGGTCCCCGTGCGCTCAGTGGTCCCCGTGCGCTCAGTGGTCCCCGTGCGCTCAGTGGTCC
>JAZBLP010000086.1:7109-15885 GCA_037033305.1 Actinomycetota bacterium
CAGTGGCCGGGGCTGGGGAGCGCGCGATACTCGACGTCGACCCCATCGGGCGTGACCTCCGCGGTGCAGTACAGCAGCGACTGGGTCGGGTAGCCGTGTGGACGGTTGTCTCGGATGATCGCCCGATCGTCTTCGGGATCCAGTCGTGCGGATGAGGCGAGCAGTGTCGTCCACTCGCCTGTCCAGTCGCGGCTGTCTGCGGCGGGTCCCAATGACCGGAACTCGGGCAGCCATGCGGCGATCCGGGGAGTGTCGAGGTCGTCGACGTCGTCGTGCGCGATCATGTGGATGCCGTCGCCGAGCGCCGTCTCGCGCAGCTCTGCGCCGTCCCAGCTCAGCACGCGCGCTCCCTCCGGTCGAACCTCGAGCAGGTTGAAGCCGTGCATGGGAAGCGGAGCGATGGGAGAGCGGCCGCTCACCGACTCGAGCGCGAGCGATCCCCGCGACACCGCGACGTCTGCCGCGAGGTCGACGACGTCGGCGCGGTTCAGCAGCACCGCCAGGCGTCTCTCCGCAGGGTTCACCGCGAGCCAGGCCCCGCCTGCGCGTCGGTCGCGGATGCCGGCGACTCCGGGGTAGGCGTCCGGCCACCAGTCGCCGAGGGCATCCCACTCCCGCTGCGGGTCTTCGTCGCGCACGGCGAGCAGTCGCGCGGTCTCGGATCCGGCCACATCGATCACCACGGTGCACACGGGGTCCAGTCTAGAAGCGCGTCGCACTCTCGGGCCCGCGGCGACGGATGCTGGGGCAGAATCGAACCGTGAACATCGTCGTCGGGGTTACGGGTGGCATCGCCGCATACAAGACAGTGCACCTGGTGCGGCTGCTGACCAAGGCCGGACACGAGGTGACTGTCGTCCCGACCGAGGATGCCCTGCGATTCGTCGGCACCCCGACGTGGGAGGCGCTGAGCCGGCATCCGGTCACGACGAGCGTGCACGACGACGTCGCGCGGGTGCGTCATGTCGCACTCGGTCAGAACGCCGACCTGGTGATCGTCGCCCCCGCGACGGCGAACTCGATCGCGAAGATCACCGCGGGCATCGCCGACGACCTGCTCGGCACCACGCTGCTGGCCACCGAGGCTCCGGTGCTGCTCGCGCCGGCGATGCACGCGGAGATGTGGCGCAATGCCGCCACGCAGGCGAACATCGTGACCCTGACGTCCCGCGGAGTGCATCTGGTCGGCCCGTCGGACGGCGAGCTCGCCGGCGGAGACAGCGGACCGGGGCGCATGTCCGAGCCGGAGCAGATCTTCGAGGCGGCCGTCGCGCTCCTCGCGCCGCGTGACCTCGATGGACTGGGCGTGGTCGTCTCGGCGGGTGGCACCAGGGAGCCGATCGATCCCGTGCGCTTCCTCGGCAACCGGTCGAGCGGCCGGCAGGGCATCGCGCTGGCCGCAGATGCCGCAGCCCGCGGCGCGGACGTCACGCTCGTCGCCGCCAACATCTCGGACGATGTGCTGGCCGGTGCCCGGCATCCGTCCATCCGGGTCGTCCCGGTCGGGACCGCGGCGGAGCTCTCCGAGGCGATGAAGGATGCTGCCCGGGGTGCCGATATCGTCATCATGTCGGCCGCGGTCGCCGACTATCGCCCCGCAACCGCGTCGGAGCACAAGCTCACGAAGGAACAGGGCGTGCTGACGCACCTCGACCTGGTCGAGAACGAAGACGTGGTCGCCGCCCTCGCGGCGTCCCGCGCCGAGGGCAGCGCGCCGCAGGGCCAGACCATCGTCGCCTTCGCGGCCGAGACATCGGAAGACGCGGACGAACGTCGCGAGCGCGCTCGCCGCAAGCGCGATCGCAAGGGCGTCGACCTGCTCGCGTTGAACCTCGCGAATGCCGATCACGGCTTCGAGAAGCGCGACAACGCGGTCGAGATCGTCGGGGCGGGAGGTGAGGTCGTGGCATCCGCTGCCGGGTCGAAGAACGAGGTCGCTCGAGTGGTCCTGGATGCCGCGCGCAGAATGCGCTAAACTTGAGTCAAGTCCACTCAACTTTGTGGACGCCGACCAGAAGGAGTCTCCCCAGGAGGAACACATGCCCAGCCCGCAGAGCAGTCCCCAGAACGATGACCAGCAGTCCGCCCTCGAGCAGTTCGGGATCAATCTCACCGATCGCGCCCGCCAGGGCAAGCTCGACCCCGTGATCGGCCGAGACAGTGAGATCCGGCGCGTCAGCCAGGTGCTCACCCGCCGCACCAAGAACAACCCGGTGCTGATCGGCGAGCCCGGTGTCGGCAAGACCGCCGTCGTCGAGGGACTCGCCCAGCGCATCGTCGCGGGTGACGTCGCGGAGTCGCTCAAGGGCAAGGACCTCGTGTCTCTCGACATCTCGGCCCTCGTCGCCGGCGCGATGTACCGCGGGCAGTTCGAGGAGCGGTTGAAGAGCGTCCTCAAGGAGATCACCGAGTCCGACGGGCAGATCATCACCTTCATCGACGAGCTGCACGTGCTCATGGGCGCCGGCGGCGGCGAAGGCTCGGTCGCCGCGTCGAACATGCTCAAGCCGATGCTGGCCAGGGGCGAGCTGCGGCTGATCGGCGCGACGACCCTCAACGAGTACCGTGAGTTCATCGAGAAGGATGCCGCTCTCGAGCGTCGCTTCCAGCAGGTCTACGTCGGCGAGCCCACGGTCGAAGACACCATCGCGATCCTCCGCGGGCTCAAAGGTCGCTACGAGGCGCACCACGGTGTCACGATCGCCGACAGCGCACTGGTCGCCGCCGCAGCGCTGTCCAACCGCTACCTGCCCGCGCGGCAGCTTCCCGACAAGGCGATCGACCTGATCGACGAGTCGATGTCGCGCCTCAAGATGGAGATCGACTCGTCTCCGGTCGAGATCGACCAGCTCAAGCGTCAGGTCGATCGCATGAAGCTCGAAGAGCTCGCGCTCAAGCGCGAGAAGGATGCCGCCTCGAAGGAGCGTCTCGCGGCTCTTCGCGAGCAGCTCGTCGGCATGGAAGCTCAGCTCGCCGAGCTCGAAGCCCGTTGGGCGCGCGAGCGTCAGGGGCTCAACCGGGTCGGCGAGCTGAAGAAGAAGCTCGACGACGCGGTCACGCAGCGCGACCTCGCGATGCGCGAGGCCGACTACACCCGTGCCTCCAAGCTCGAGTACGAGACCATCAAGCGCCTCGAGCGCGAGATCGCCGAAGCCGAGCAGGCCGAGGCCGCCGTCTCGACCGAGGGGCGCATGGTGAACGAGCAGGTCACCGACGAGGACATCGCCGCCGTGATCGCCGCGTGGACCGGCATCCCTGTCGGTCGCCTGCTGCAGGGCGAGAGCGAGCGGCTGCTGCACCTCGAATCCGAGCTGGGCAAGCGCCTCATCGGGCAGAAGGATGCCGTCAAGGCTGTCTCGGACGCCGTGCGGCGCTCGCGTGCCGGGATCAGCGACCCCGGTCGCCCGACCGGATCGTTCCTGTTCCTCGGACCCACCGGTGTCGGAAAGACCGAGCTGGCGAAGGCCCTGGCCGACTTCCTGTTCGACGACGAGCGCGCCATGGTGCGCATCGACATGTCGGAGTACGGCGAGAAGCACTCGGTCTCCCGTCTCGTCGGCGCCCCTCCCGGGTACGTCGGCTACGAGCAGGGCGGACAGCTGACGGAGGCCGTGCGGCGGCGCCCGTACAGCGTCGTGCTGCTCGACGAGGTCGAGAAGGCTCACCCGGAGGTCTTCGATGTGCTGCTGCAGGTTCTCGACGATGGTCGTCTGACCGACGGACAGGGTCGCACGGTCGACTTCTCGAACGTCATCCTGATCCTCACCTCGAACCTCGGTTCCCCGATCCTCATCGACCCGACCCTGTCGCCCGATGAGAAGCGCGAGCAGGTGATGGCACTCGTGCACCAGGCCTTCCGACCCGAGTTCCTCAACCGTCTCGATGACATCGTGATGTTCTCGGCGCTCAGTCAAGACGACCTGGCCCAGATCGTCGAGCTGTCGATCGATCAGCTGCACGACCGGCTGCGCGATCGGCGACTCACCCTGGCGGTCACGCCCGATGCGCGGTCGTGGCTCGCCGAGCGCGGCTACGACCCGATGTTCGGCGCCCGCCCGCTGCGTCGCCTGATCCAGACCGAGGTGCAGAACAAGCTGGCCACCGCGCTGCTCTCCGGCGGCGTGCACGACGGCGACCTGGTGCGGGTGGATGTCGCGGTCGACGGCGATGGGCTGGTGCTCACCTCCACCTCGCCCGAACCCGAGCCCGACCTCGGATCCGACGACGACGAGGTGATCGAAGCCGAGCTGCTCGACGAGTAGAGATCGGCCAGGTGTGCCGGACATGAAAGAGGGGCGGATGCTGTCGCATCCGCCCCTCTTTCATGTCACCTGGGCGATGCCTCAGGCGCTGAGGATGACCGTCTCGGCGATCGGGCGACGCACGCGCGGTGCGGTCTCCCCCTGCTGGAGCCCCTCCGGAAGACCGGCGGCGTCGCCGAGCTCGCCGACGGCGATCACCGTGATCGCGGAGAACCGCGGCGACAGGTCGGCGAACTCGCGGATGACCTCGGGGTCGAACCCGCTCATCTGGTGCACGAGGAGACCCTCGTGGTGAGCCTGCACCGAGAAGTGCGCCACGGCCTGGCCGAGGTCGTAGACGGCGTGGCTGATGGCCTTGCCCTCTTCGGACTCGGTCTCGGCGATCGCGACGACGAGAGCCGACGCCTTCGAGGCCCAGAGCTGGTTGAACTCGACCAGCGAGTCGACGACCTGGTCGAAGAGCGCGGTGCCGCGGCGAGCGACGATGAAGCGCCACGGCTGCATGTTGTAGGCCGACGGAGACCAGCGCGCGGCCTCGAGGGCGGCGTTCAGCTTGGCGTCGTCGATCGTGTTCTCGGCGTCATAGGCGCGGGGGCTCCAGCGCCCGGCGAGGACGTCGAGCACGGGGTGCTCGGTGGGTGCGGTGCGGTCGATCACGGGAGTGCTCACGGAAGTGCCTTTCGGAAAGGAGTCGATCGGACTCCTTCGTCCGGGTACGAGCATCTCAACGAATGTATGTGAACGCATATTCCCGATGACGCCGCATGACTTGTTGCGCAGCGGTGCGATGGGGTCGAAGGGCTCGCATCCGACCGGAGCTCCGCTGCGGTTCCCGGAAAGCAAGGGGGTTCGCGCTTCGGCGCACGTCTGGTTGTCTCGCAGGATCGGGCGTGGGCTGCCGCCCATCACCACGCCACGGACGGACGGAGCACGATGGCCAGCAAGAGTCATGACAAGAAGCAGAAGAAGCGCACTCGGCTCGGCAAGGCCAAGTATGAGAAGGAACTGAGGCGCCTGCAGATCGAGCTCGTCAGCATGCAGCAGTGGGTCATCGCCGCAGATGCGCGGATTCTCGTGATCTTCGAGGGCCGCGATGCGGCGGGCAAGGGCGGTGCCATCAAGCGAGTGATGCAGTACCTCAATCCGCGTCACGCCCGGGTGGTCGCCCTGCCGCAGCCGTCGGAGAAGGAGAAGGGCCAGTGGTACTTCCAGCGGTACATCGAGCGGCTCCCCACCACGGGCGAGATCGTGCTGATGGATCGTTCCTGGTACAACCGCGCCGGCGTCGAGAAGGTGATGGGCTACTGCACTGACGAGGAGTACGACCGCTTCCTCGCCCAGGTTCCCGTCGTCGAGCAGATGCTGGTCGACGACGGGATCATCCTGCTGAAGTACTGGTTCTCGGTGTCGGACACCGAGCAGGAGAAGAGGTTCCGATCGCGCTTGAACGATCCGATGCGACGGTGGAAGCTCTCCGACACCGACCTCGCCTCCATCTCCCGGTGGGAGGACTACTCGCAGGCCAAGGACGCGATGTTCGACGTCACCGATCGTGAGGCGACGCCCTGGTGGTCGATCGACAGCGATGACAAGAAGGCCGCACGACTCAACACCATCCACCATCTCCTGAGCCAGGTGCCCTATCGCCGGCTCGAACCCGAAGAGGTCCACTTCCCCGACCGCCCCGCGGCGTCGGCTGCTCCACGCCCGCCGATCGACCAGCACGCTTTCGTCCCCGACCACGCGGCGACCCTGTAGGCGGCCGATCGCACCGCCGCGGCTCACGCCTCGGCTGCTCAGTCGAGCAGATTGCGAGAGGCTGCGGAAGCGAGAGCGCGGCGCACGGCGCGGATGGACGGCGCCGCCGCTGACACCCGACGGGCCGAGGAGAAGATCTCCCGACGGGGCTCGTCAGGCAGAGGCGTGAGACCCACGGTCGGCGTCTCGCCGGCCCACACGAGCTCAGGCAGGAGCCCGACGGCGAGGCCGGCGCGGATCAGACGCACGTGCGCCGTGAGGTCGGCGACCTCGAAGCGAACATCGGGCTCGAAGCCGGCGGTGCGGCACAGCTGCTCGGCCCAGGCGCGCGACGCCGTGCCTGCGGGCTCGAGCACCCACGGCGCATCCCTGGTCGACCAGAGCGCGGCGGCGGCATCCTCGGCATCCGCCGTCCCGGGCTTCCTGGCCAACGTGATGGAGTCGTGCACGAGCGCCACTCGATCGAGGTCGGCGTGGATCGGACGGGTGTGCCCCGGATACTGCTCGGCCAGGATCAGGTCGAAGTCGCGACTCGAGACACCGACGAGTCCGGTCTCGGGGTCGCTCTCGGTGACCTCGACACGCAGGGCCGGATGCTGCTCGCGCAGCGCGTTGAGCGCCCCGGGGAGCAGGGAGTGCGCCGTCGACTGGAAGACCGCGATGTGCACGGTGCCGGTCACCTCGGTGAGCGACTCGGCGACCGCGACCTCGGCATGCTCGAGCTGATCGAGGATGCCGACGGCCTCGGCCACCAGCACGTTCCCCTGCGGCGTGAACTGCACGCCGCGCCCGACGCGCCGCAGCAACGGGACGCCCACGTCGCGCTCGAGTGCGCTGAGCTGCTGAGACACCGAGGCCTTGCTGTACGACAGCGCATCGGCGACCGCCGAGAGGGTGCCCCGACGCGACAGTTCGACCAGCATCCGCAGTCGATTGACGTCGAGCATCCTGAGCCTTTCGCAATCGTCGCAATCGTTCATTCTGACTGAACAGAATGGTCCCGAATCGGTTGATAGACGTAGCCTACCGGCGAGACTGACAATGATCGAGCCGCACACGTTCCCGGGTGTGCGATCCCCCTGGAAGGCTCACCCTGATGACTGTCGTCGCCGACACCACCACCCCCGACACCACGCCGAGCACCGACGAGGTCGCCGCCCTCGTGCAGCGCTGGCTCACCGAGAGCGAGACGCACCCCGTCGAGCCCGCCGCGCAGCGTCTCTCCGAGGTTCTCAAGGACCCGAACGGACTCGACTTCACGGTCGGCTTCGTCGACGGCGTGATGCGCCCCGAAGACCTCAGCGTCGCCGGCCGCGCGCTCGCCGACCTCTCCGGGATCACCCCCTCGCTGCTGCCCGCATACCTCCGAGCAGCGATCAAGACCGGCGGCTTCTGGGCGCCGAAGCTGCCCGGCGTCGTCGTGCCGATCTCGCGCCGCGTGCTGCGCGCGATGGTCGGACACCTCGTGCTCGACGCGACCCCCTCGAAGCTCGGCCCGGCGATCGCCAAGCTGCGCAAGAGCGGCAACCGCCTGAACCTCAACCTGCTCGGCGAGGCCGTGCTCGGTGAGCGCGAAGCCGGGCGCCGCCTGCAGGGCACCTACGACTTCCTCGCTCGCAAGGACGTGGACTACGTGTCGATCAAGGTGTCGAGCGTCGTCAGCCAGCTGTCGATGTGGTCGTTCGACGAGGCCGTGGCCGACGTCGTCGAGAAGCTCACCCCGCTGTATGAGCTCGCAGCGACCTCAGAGGCCGCCGGCAAGACGAAGTTCATCAACCTCGACATGGAGGAGTTCCGCGACCTCGACCTCACCATCGCGGCGTTCACCAGCATCCTCGACCAGCCCGGTCTCGAGAAGCTCGAGGCCGGCATCGTGCTGCAGGCCTACCTGCCCGATGCGCTCGGTGCGATGCAGCACCTGCAGGAGTGGGCGTCGGCCCGCCGCGCGAAGGGCGGTGCTCCGATCAAGGTGCGCGTCGTCAAGGGCGCGAACCTGGCGATGGAGCACGTCGACTCGGCGGTGCACGGCTGGCCGCTCGCCACCTACGGCACCAAGCAGGACTCCGACACGAACTACAAGCGCGTGCTCGACTGGTCGATGACGCCCGAGCGACTGGATGCCGTGCGCATCGGCGTCGCGGGTCATAACCTCTTCGACATCGCCTACACCTGGCTGCTGGCGCAGGCACGGGGAGTGACGGATGCCGTCGAGTACGAGATGCTGCTCGGCATGGCGACCGGTCAGGCCGAGGCCGTCCGCAAGGACGTCGGCCAGCTGCTTCTCTACACCCCCGTGGTGAACCCCGCCGAGTTCGACGTGGCCATCGCGTACCTCGTGCGCCGCCTCGAAGAGAACGCCAGCCCCGAGAACTTCATGTCGGCCGTGTTCGAGCTGGCGTCGGACCCCGCGCTGCTCACCCGCGAGCGGGAGCGGTTCGAGCGCTCACTCGCCGGTCTCGAGGCCGACCGCTCGGTGCCGTCGTCGAACCGCGTGCAGGACCGCGCCACCGAGGCGGCGGCGGGGGCAGGCGATGAGGCGACCACCGGCTTCGAGAACCAGCCCGACAGCGACCCAGCGATCGCCGCCAACCGCACGTGGGGTCGGGAGATCCTGGCACGGTCGGTGGAGTCGACTCTGGGTCTCGACTCGATCGCCCTCGCGAAGGTCGAGACGACCGATGAGCTCGACGGCATCTTCGCCGCCGCATCCGCCGCCGCGACCCGGTGGGCCGCGCTGCCGGCCGCCGAGCGCGCCG
>JAZBLP010000087.1:0-15571 GCA_037033305.1 Actinomycetota bacterium
TGCCGCCACCTCTCCCTATAGCTGGGCGCCCCGGGGCGCACTACGACCTTGAGCACCATGGTGTTGTTCATGCCGACCCCGACGTCGATGCTCTGGACGTCGTCCCACTGCACCTCGGCATCGAGGTGGAAGGTCGCGGAGCCGAACCCCCGCGGATGCAGGAACAGTCGGCGTGGCTGTCTCAGCGAGATCAGGTGGCTGATGACCGGACCGAGCAGGAGAACGGCGAGCACTGCCCAGAGGATGCGCCATCCGCCGCTGACCGTCACGGCCACGACAACCAAGGTCGCCGCCGCGGCGAGCGCCGAGACCATCGTCATGGTCGGCACCAGCTTCGATCCGGAGAGGAGGATGCCGCCCGAGACGGTCGCGCTCGAACGACGGATGTCGTCGGCGGTGACGCGCCGGCGAGGGAGCGTGGTGAGCCACAGCGTCACCGCGAAGACCCACCACAGCGCGGCTATGGCGGCCAGCACGGGGAGGATCGGCTGCATGGATGCGGCGTCCTGCAGGTACGCCCCGGCGCACACCAGGGTGGCGGCAGCCGCAAGGATGACGTTCAGCACGACGACCCCCACCCACAACGGGCGTCCGATCGCGTATTCGAGCGCAGTGCGCGGCATCGTTCGGGATGTCTTCATCGTCGCCGCGTCACCCGAAGATCGAGTTCCAGGCGCCGCCCACCGCGTCACCGACGGCCCCGGCCGCATCGCCCAGCGCCTCGCCGGTGTCGACGAGCTCGTTCCATCCGGACTCGAGGACGTTTCCCGCCCCCTCGAACATGCCGTCGATCATCCCTGATGTGAAGACGCCGACGACACCGCCGACCACGGCCCCTGCGGCCGCTCCGACAATCGTGCCGGCGGGCGGCACGATGAACGAGCCGATGATGGCGCCCGTCCCGGCCCCGGCTCCGATGCCCGCGACCATCCCGCCGATGTTCGACGCGGCTGCCTGCTGCCAGGACTCGCCGCCGTTGGCGATATCGTCGTAGATCGCATAACCCGTTCCCGCGACTCCGAGCACGACGAGCCCCTTGCTGATCGCCGCCCCCGCGCGCAGCGTGCCCATGAGTCCTTTCTCGCCTCCCGCGAGCAGATCGTCGGTCTTCGACAGGAGCTCGGTCACGTCGTCGGCCTCGTCGAGCAGGCTGTAGAAGTTCGATCTCGGCCCGTTGATCGCGCCCGAAGGGGTTCTGACACTGTCCAGGGACTTGGACAGCGACGCCAGCCGTTCGGCATTCGTCACCTTCGTGCTCGTCAGTCGGAACGCCGCGTTCGCGAGAGCGCCGCCCGTGATCGCCCCAGTGAGCAGACCGGTCAGGACAGTGAGCATGTTCGCTCCGGACGCCGCCCACGTGGTCGCGAAGGTGTCGAGTGCGTCCTGCCACTGGGTGTTCGCCGCCTCCGCTTCCGACACGACCGTGTTCCAGGTCTGCACCTGGGCCGCGTGGGCCGCCGAGGCCGCGATGCTCGACGCCGTCTCGGTGCCCGGCGCGTCGGGCTCGTATTCGCGCACCGGGGCGCTGCCCGGTCGATGTACCTGTGTCCCCGAGACGGTTAGGCCGGCATCGATCGCGACGGAGCGCGCGCCGGCCATCCGGCTCTGAGCGCCCCGCAGCGCGTCGGCGAGCACGAAGACCGACCGTCCCACGCCCGCCGCCTCGGTGCCGTACGTCGTGATGGAGGTGGTGGCGGTCGACGCGGCACCCGCGAAGGCCTCAGCCCCTGACCCCGCCCATCCGTCCACCGTCGCCGTCCGTGCGGAGGAGAAGTCACTCGAGAAGTTCTCCGCCGCTCCGGCGACCTTGTTCTTCAGGAAAATCGCGATCGTCTCGATGTCCTCGGGCGATCCGTCGATCTTCGTCTCCTGGACCGCGCTCATTCGAGACCCGCCTGCAGCTCGGACACGCGTTCCTTCACGAAGTCCTCCATCGCACCGAGGTCTCCCACAGCCGCCTCGGCCGCTCCTGCGATGGTGTCGACCTCGACGACCAGTCGCAGCGCGATGTCCGTGGTCAGCGCGAGCGCATCCGCGAGAACGCCGGCGGCGGCGCCGAGATCTCCGCCGCCGGGATTCGCTGCGGCGACCGTCACGTCGAAGTCCTCGATCGCGGCGCGAACCGCGGCGATCCCGCTCGCAGTCGCCTCGCCGTCGACCCGGATCATGCCTGCCCGCGCGCTTCGGCGTCCCGCGCGGCGTCGCCCTCGGCTCCCCGCCGCAGACGGGTCGGCATCACGATGTCGAGGACGACGGTGTCGAACCGATCGACCTCGCGGAAGCGCTCGAGCTGGACGGTCGGAACGGCAGCCCACGGCTGCTCCGCCCCCATCCCGCGATGCAGCCTGTCGAGCGCGGAATACGCCAGGAGCGCCTTGCGGCCGTCCTTCGTCAACCGGTACTCCAGCTGAGCCTGGGCCGGATCCGTCGTCTCCTCGGCCAGCGGCACATAGAGCACCGGAGGCAGCTCGCTCGCTTGCACCATGATCGTTCCTCGTCTCTCACCGCGAGATTCCACTTAACCACGCGTCCGCCGAGCGCGCCGATATATGTGCCCGCGGACGGGGGATCGCATCTCCGTCCGCCCTGACGGGTCCTCGACACCATGCCGTTACGCTGTTCCCGGGGGGCTGCGCGACGCGCCTCCCCCGCGCCAGCGAGGAGACACTCATGAGTCAGCCATTCCCTGCACCGACCGGCGGACAGTCCGTGCCGCCGCCTCCGCCCGCTCCCGCCACCCGCGCCGCTGCAGCCGCCGCGGCTCCCTCCGCATCCACCTCGGCGAGCACGAAGTCCGAGGCCCCTTCTGAGGCTGAACTCCAGCGCGCCAGCGCCGTGCTGAAGACCGTGTCCGACGCGTACTCCGCCAAGATGGTCGGCCAGGAGCGTCTGCGCATGAGTCTGCTGATCTCGCTGATCGCCGGCGGGCACATCCTGCTCGAGAGCGTTCCGGGGCTGGCGAAGACCACCGCGGCGAGCACCCTGGCCGACACCGTGAGGGCCCAGTTCAAGCGAATCCAGTGCACCCCTGACCTGCTGCCCAGCGACATCACGGGCAACCAGATCTACGACGCGGCGACCGGATCGTTCCGCACCGTTCTCGGACCGGTGCACGCGAACTTCGTGCTGCTCGACGAGATCAACCGATCGAGTGCCAAGACCCAGAGCGCCATGCTCGAGGCGATGCAGGAGCACCAGACGACGATCGGCGGCGAGGTGCACCACCTGCCGAAGCCCTTCCTCGTGATCGCGACGCAGAACCCGATCGAGCAGGAGGGCACGTACGAGCTCCCCGAGGCTCAGATGGACCGCTTCCTGCTCAAGGAGATCGTCGAGTACCCGAGTCCCGCCGAGGAGTTCGAGATCCTCGGCCGCATCGACTCCGGCGTGCTCGACCCCGACCGACACGTGTCGAGCGCGATCAGCCTCGACGACGTCCACATGCTGCAGGACGTCGCGAGCCGCATCTACGTCGACCCCGCCATCCGCAACTACATCGTGTCGATCGCCTACGTCACGAGGAATCCCGCCCCTTACATCGGCGAGGAGCGTGCGCGCTTCATCAAGTACGGCGCGAGCCCGCGTGCGAGCATCGCGTTCCTGCAGGCATCTCGGGCGCTGGCACTTCTCAACGGCCGCGGCCACGTGATCCCGGAGGACATCCGCTCGCTGCGCCACCTCGTGCTGCGTCACCGCGTGCTGCTGACGTTCGAGGCCGACGCCGAGGGCATCCGCAGCGAGGAGATCATCGATCAGATCTTCGCGTCCGTTCCCACACCCTGATCCGCCATGGCCAGCCTGATCACCCAGGTGAAGAGCAAGCTCTTCATCCACTCGTCGCGCAAGTCGCTGCACGCGCTCGACGGCGCCTACGCGTCGCTGCTGCACGGCCGGAGTCTCGACTTCGAGGACCTGCGAAAGTACGAGTACGGCGATCAGGTGCGCGACATCGACTGGCGTGCCACTGCGCGACTGGGCACTCCTCTGGTCAAGCGTCACCGAGCGATGCGGATGCACACGGTCCTCTTCGTGGTCGACACCGGTCGGTCGATGGGCGCGCTCGCGCACGACGAGAAGTCGAAGAAGGATCTCGCGATCCTCGCCACCGGCGTGCTCGGAGTGCTGGCGCTGCGGCACGGCGACGACTTCTCCCTCGTCTACGGCGACTCCGACCGCATCCGCCGCCGCGCACCGGGCCGCAGTGAGGGAGCCCTCGAGCACGCACTGCGCACGATCGACCAGTCGATCGAGGCGAGCACGGCAGCGAGTGACCGGGACGCGCTGCTGTCGTACGTCACGCGCACGATCTCCCGGCGCATGATCGTCGTGGTGATCACCGATGAGGCGCCGGTCACGACGGAGACCGAACGGATGCTGCGCCGGCTGCGCGTGCAGCACGACGTGCTGTGGCTGACCGTGAGCGACGCCGACCCGGTGCTCGACCACGCGACGGCCACCATCCGCAGCGACGTGGACAGCATGTGGGAGGTGCCCGACTTCGTGCAGGGCGACCCCGACATCGTCCGCGAGTTGACAGCGCAAACCGAGGCAGACGCCGCTCGTCTGGCAGAGCTGCTCAAGCGCATGGAGATCAGCCACAGCGTTCTGGCCGGTCAGGACGACGCCGTCTCGCAGCTGCTCCAGCTGCTGAATCGGAGGTCGAATGCCCGACTCTGATGAGCTGTACCCGCCTTTCCAATACGGCTGGGGCTGGATCCTGGTCGCATTCGGCATCCTGCTGCTGCTGATCGCGGCAGCATGGGTGGTCATCGCGCTGACGAGGCCGCGGCGCGACCTCACACTGACGCGCGACGCTCAGGCGCCGACCCTGCTGACCACCGACGTGCTGTCGCAGTTGCGAGTCGAGTACTTCGACCGGATCCAGCGCATCGAAGACGACTATCGCGCCCGCACCCTGTCGGCCCGCAACGCGAACCTCGAACTCAGCCGTGTGGTGCGCACCTTCGTGAACGAGTACAGCGGGCTCGAGGCTCCGGTACTCGCCCTCGACGACCTCGTCTCTCGCGGCGTCCATCCCGCGCTCGTCGACGCCATGGGCCGCCACTACTACCCCAGCATCTTCCGCCCCGGTCCCGCCATCGACCCGATCGCCGGCGCCGAGGCCGCCCGAACGGTGGTGCGCTCATGGCACTAGCCAACGGGTGGCTCATCGCCGTCGCCGCGGGCGTCGTCGTCATCGCGATCGCGCTCGGCGTCGTCATCGGGCTGCGCAGCGGTGCGAAGACCGAGGCGCACGAGCGGGCCCGCGTCGCCCGCGCCGAGCGTCTGCGCGCGCTGCCGACGTTCCGACAGGCTCTGAACCGACGGGTGCTCGCACTGTCGAGCATCCTGCTGATCGGCGTCATCGCGACCCTCGCGGCGGGGGTGGTCTCCGCCCGGCCGATGGCGTCGCAGACCATTCAGCCGGTCAACACGAGCCGTGACATCATGCTCTGCCTCGACGTCTCCGGGTCGATGAGCGAGGTCGACGTCGAGGTGCTCACGGTCTTCGAGGAGCTGCTCGAAGGCTTCGAGGGCGAACGCATCGGCCTCACGATCTTCAACAGCTCGCCCGTGCAGATCTTCCCCCTGACCGATGACTACGAGTTCATCCGCAGCCACCTGCAGAGCATCCGCGAGAGCTTCGAGTTCACCGAATCGGTGCCCGAGCACTGGGTCGGCACGCTCAACGGGAACGGCGCCTCGCTGATCGGCGACGGCCTCGCGGCGTGCGCGATGGCGTTCGACCACCCCGACGACGAGCGGTCGCGCTCGATCATCTTCGCCACCGACAACGAGGTCAACGGCGCCTCGATCGTGACGCTCGACGAGGCAGCGTCGTATGCCGCATCGAACGGTGTGCGCGTCTTCGCACTCAACCCGGTGCAGGGCAAGGATGCCGACGTCAGCGCCGAGCTCACCCGGGCGGCCGAGGCCACCGGGGGCCAGGCGTACGGCCTACGGGACACCACCACCGTGAGCGACATCGTCGCGCAGGTGCAGGAGCAGGAGGCCTCGGCCCTGAAGGGTCAGGCCCAGGTGGTCTGGGCCGACGCCCCGAACCTCTGGATCGTCGTGATGATGATCTCGATGCTCTCGTTCATCGTCGTGCTGTGGAGGGTGAGACTGTGATCTTCCAACCGGTGCTGAACGTCTTCCTCCTCGCTCTGCTCTGCGCGCCGGTGGCCGCCCTCGCCGTGATCGCGCTGATCAGGGCGACGGGCCGCGGACGGGCGCTCTGGGCCATGCGGCTCGTCATGCTGCTCGCCTGCTTCTTCATGCTGCTGCGACCAGGAATCCCCGGCGGGGCCACCGAGACCCTCGCGACCGACACCGACATCGTGCTGGTCGTCGACACCACCGCGAGCATCGTCGCCGAAGACTGGGACGGCGACGAGCCGCGCCTCGACGGCGTCCGCGCCGACGTGCAGACGATCGTCGACGAGTACCCCGGTGCGCGCTTCGCTCTGATCACGTTCGACGCCTCGGCCGATCTGCGCATGCCGCTCACCACCGACACCACGGCGCTCGTCTCGTCGCTCGACGTGCTGCGCCCCGAGGTGACGAGCCAGTCGCGCGGCAGCTCGATCGGCATCGCGAACCAACTGCTCTCGGACACCCTGTCGAACGCGGCCGAGTCGTCGCCCGATCGCTCGCGCATGGTGTTCTACTTCGGAGACGGCGAGCAGACCGTCACGTCGGCCCCTGAGCCGTTCGACGGCAGCGCTGAGCTCACCGACGCCGGCGCCGTGCTCGGGTACGGCACCGCGGAGGGCGGACCGATGAAGCTCACCACCGGCGGCGTGGACGGTTCGTCGAGCGAGTACATCGAATACGAGGGCGCGAACGCGCTGTCTGTGATCGACGAGCCGAACCTCGAGGCGATCGCCTCGGAACTCGGAGTCGAGTACCAGCACCGCACCGCTGATTCGGCACTCACCCTGCCGGACGCGCCCTCGACGACGACCACCTATGCGAAGTCCGGAACCGTCGGCACCGTGACCGAGCTGTACTGGATCGCCGCCCTCGTGATCGTGGCACTGCTCGGCGTGGAGCTCGCGCGGGCGAGCATGCTGGTCGCCCGGCTGCGTCTGCTGCGAGCGCCGTCGACATCGACACGCCGCCGGACGACCGACGGAGGTGCCGCATGACTGATCTGTCGACTCACGCCGGCGCGACGCCGTCCGACAGCCCTGAGGCTCTGAGGGCGTCGGCCGCCGCCGCGCTGCTCGCCTCGAATCGTCGCCGGCGCAGCATCCGTCGGTGGATAGCGATCGGCACGCTTCCCCTGACGCTGGCCGCGCTGCTGTTCGTCGGCAAGATCCTCAGCATGTACGCGTTCGCGCATCAGTCGATCACCGCATACGTGGCTGACGACTATGCCGGATCGGAGGCGTCGGCCCGCGGGCAGGAGTTCCTCAATTGGTTCGAGCCGTTCAAGGCGCCGTTCAACGTCGGCACCGCACTGGCGGGCGCCGAGAAGCTGCCGGATGCTCGGGCGAAGCTCGAGGAATCACTCGACCTGGCGACGGGCCTCGAGGTGTGCACGGTACGCATCAACCTCGCTCTCGTCCTCGAGCGCATGGGAGATGCAGCCCGCGCTGAGGGCGACGGCTCGGGGGCCGCGGAGTTCTATGGCGAGGCGCTCACCGTCACGACCGAGATGCCCGAGGAGTGCAACAGCGACGAGGCGCAGGAGCAGTCGTCCGACCCCGACCGCGACATGCAGCAGGGCCGGGAAGACCTCGAAGACCGCCTGAAGCAGAAGCAGCAGAACGAGCAACCGCCGCCGGAGGAGCAGCAGGAACAGGAGCCGCAGCCCTCGGAGGAGAAGCTCGACGAGCTCGAGGAAAAGCTCGAGCAGGGCACGCAGGAGCGCGACCAGCAGCAAGGCGACGATGGCGGAGGCTCGGGAACGGACAAGCCATGGTGATGGATCACGAGAAGCAGCGGGCCCGCTACGTCGCCGGCACCGAGGGTGCGCCGCCCGTGCCGCCGCCCGGCGGCTATCGCAACGCGCGCCGTCAGGCCGGGCCCGTCGTGCAGCATCCCGGCGCTCCGGCGATGTCGGGCACGGCGACCGCAGCCGAGGTCGCCTCGGTGGAGAAGAAGCCGGCGAACGCACTCGGCTGGATCGCCCTGATCGCCGGCATCCTGTTCGCCCTGATCCTCCTCATCATGCTCGCGATCGGTGCGACCGACGCGGTCTACGGCGTGACGATGCTGACGCTGCAACTCGTCGTCGTCGCCGTCGTGATCGGCGCGTTGTTCACCGCTCGAGGACGCACGCTGGCCGCCGTCGCGCTCGCGGTCACGCTGATCTTCAACGTCGCCACCGTGGGGGGCATCGGCGCGCTGCAGACCTCCGCCTCGGGCAGCTACGACGGCATGAAGACCGACGAGCAGAAGCATGCAGAGGCGTACCCCGGGATCAAGGGCACCGACCCCCAGGACGCTCTGAGGCAGCAGTCCCTCGAAGAGGTGAAGGCCGAGGCGGACAGCCTGTTCGCCGACATCCGCGAGCGCATCACCACCGAGTACGGATACGACTGGGTGCAGGTCGGCGACGAGGATCTGCGTCCGGAGCGCAACGGCTACGGAGGCGAGTCGATGCTCATCGAATACACCTCCGTCGGCTGGGCCACCACCGAACCGATTCAGGACTACAGCACCAAGCTCGACGTGATGGCGACGATCGACTCGGTCGTCGCCGAGCACGGTCTGCCCCCGCTGTACTCGTTCAACGGGGAGTACTCGGGGATCGATCCGTCGATGATCGCGAAGCTCTACGGCAGCGACGATCCGCGCGAGCAGCACACCTGGGAGTACTACACCGAGAACTACCCCGATCCGATGCGGTTCTACGCGAACATCTACGACCTCTCGAACGACCCCTCCGGTGACTTCCTCCAGACACGCGAGGCGCAGAACGCCCGCACCGGCGAACCGCTCGAAGGCCTGCAGATGGTGGTCATCGCGACCGCTGTGCTCAGCGAGGCCGACCGCGACGAGTTCGAGAAGAAGCTGCAGGAGTACCCGGGATTCCAGTGATTCTTCCCGCGCGTGCCATGGCGATGGTAGCGTCATGGCATGCACACGACCATCGACAAGGCGGGGCGGATCGTGATCCCGGCGCCGATCCGCGAGCGTCTCGGCATCCTTCCAGGCCCTGTCGACATCATGATCGACGGGACGGGCATCCGCATCGAGGTCACCGCCCCCGACGATCTCGTCGAGAAGGACGGTCGTCTGGTCATTCGCGGGAGCGGAGCCAGGCTCACGGCGGACGACATCAGAGAGCTTCGCCTTGCCGACCAGCGCTGATCTGCTCCTCGACACGAGCGCGGCGATCGCACTGGTCACAGAAGACAGCGACGCGCACGAGGCGGTGCGCGATGCCTGCGCGGGGCTGGTGCTCGGGCTCTCAGGTCACGCACTGCTCGAGACGTACTCGGTGCTGACCCGACTGCCGGGTGGAAGCCGCCTCAGCCCCGCCGCCGCGAGCCGCGTGATCACGCAGGAGTTTCCCGGCTCCGTCGCATTGCCCGAAGCGGATGCGGTGCGCTCGGTGGCCGTTCTCGCCGAGGCCGGCGTGGCTGGCGGCGCGGTCTACGACGGACTCGTGGCACTCGCCGCACGCTCGGCGGGCATGACGCTGCTCACCTGCGACCGTCGTGCGATCGGGACATACGCGGCACTGAAGGCAGAAGTCCGGATCATCTGACCGACGTCGGGCCGACCCTGCCAGGCGGGTCAGCCGATCAGTCGGCGAGGGTGAGGAGCATCCTCGCAAGGGCGTATCTGGTGCGTCCTCCCGAGGTCCTGACGTCATAGCCCAGCACGATCTGCAGCGCGGCGAGCCTGTCCTGGATGCTCGAGTGATGTCTGCCCAGACGCAGCGCCGCAGCGCGTACGCTCTGTTCCTCGACCACGGCATCGAGGAGCGCGAGGCTGCGCGCATCCAGACCGGCGAGCGCATTGACGTCCGGATGCGGAGGACCCGCTTCCGCGGACTGTGCCAGAAGGAGCGCCGCCCCGAGATCGGCGGCCACCACCGTCGGCTCCTCGGCGCGGGTCAGACGCACAGCGACGAGCGCCGCGGACCACGACTGCGGCGCGTCGAGCACGGCGCCTGCCAGTCCGACGCCCAGGCGCAGATGCGAACCCGAAGGCCAGGCATCGGCGACGTCCATTGCTGCGTCGAGAATCGTCGCGCGAGTGAGGCCGTGCCGGGTCGCGACGACGGCGGAGGGATGCTGCGGGAACGGTGCCGGATCGGGCAGCGACGCCACGACCCGGAGCGTCGTGTCGGGAAGCCGGAGCCGGGGGAACGCCGCGATGCGCTCTTCGGTGCTCGCGTGCGCGCTGATGAGGAGTTCGACCGCGCTTTCGGGACCGACCGAACGACGGGCGCGGATGATGCCGAGCGCGAGCGCGAGACGCTCGAGGATCATCGCGTCATTGCTGTGGGCGGGCCCCTCGCGCTCGATCCAGGCGACGGCGTCCGGAGCCACCTCCCGCTGCGGCCACGACCCCTCGGCCGCTTTCGGATCCGTTCGGACGCCATCGGCGCGCACCCGCAGGGTCTGGGCACCGTCGCGCTGCCCGACGGTCGCCCCGCTCAGCATGGCGGCGCCGCGGAGCATGCTCTCGACCCCCACCGAACGCGCGACGAGCGCGTCGAAGTAGGAGACGACCTTGAGCGTCTCGCTCGCATCGGGGTCGAGGGCGGTGAGCCGCCCCAGCAGATCTTGCATGTCGGGCTCCATCGCGCGGGAGTTCCACCCTATGGGGTCGCCGTGCACGACCCCATCGGGCGGGCGACGGTCAGCCGAGCAGTCGGTTGACCCAGTCGTCGCGAGCCGCGAGCATCGCCTGCGCGACCGCCGCGTGCGGGGCGAACATGTCGAAGCCGTGGAAACCGCCGGCCCAGACGTGCAGCTCCGCCTGCACGCCCGCCTCCCACAGTTTGGTCGCATAGGCCACGTCCTCATCGCGGAACACCTCGGCGCTGCCGCAATCGATGAACGCGGGGGGCAGACCACTGAGATCGGTGGCGCGCGCGGGGGCGGCGTAGATCGAGACGTCGGCCGTGCCTTTGCGATCGCCGAGCAAGGCGCTCCACCCGGTGATGTTCGAGCCGCGATCCCAGACGCCTATGCCATCGATCTGGCGGGTCGACACCGTCTCGTCGCGATCGTCGAGCATCGGGTAGATGAGAAGCTGACCGATCAGAGCAGGACCCTTGCGATCACGAGCGAGGAGTGCCGTCCCGGCGGCGAGCCCGCCGCCCGCACTGCCGCCCCCGATGAGCACCCGGCTCGGATCGATCCCGAGCTCGGTCGCGTTCTCCGCTGTCCACTGCAGGGCCGCGTAGCAGTCCTCGACAGGGAAGGGGTCGGGGAACTCCGGTGCCAACCGGTACTCGACGGTCACGATCACGCCGTTGAAGCGCTCCGCCCAGTCGAGGAAGCCGACCACACCGAGCCACCGGTTGCCGATGATCATGCCGCCGCCGTGGGTATGGAAGAAGCCGGGTCCGGTGCCTGTGCGCCCCTCCTTCTCGATCACCGAGACGACGATGTCGTCGCCCTCGTGTCCGGCGATCGTCACGTTCCGGCGGGTGAAGCCGCGCTCGGCGAGCAGATCGAAGATCTCCTCGTCCGCGCTCACGGGAGATTGCCGCAACAACGGGATCATCTCGGCGGTCAGCGTGGGTGGCAGCTGATCCGCCACCAGGGCGAGGGCCGCCTCCAGCTCGGGATCGAACGGCGGGCGCAGGGTCACGGTCGTCATCAGAACTCCTTTGTTCTCGGCCGTCTGTGCGACGGCGTCCCGCCAGCATCCTGCAGGTCTCGTCCGAGGGTAACCCGCCGACCGACGCCGTTCCGGAGCGAGCACGCCGCCGTCTGGCGGGTCAGCGTGGTTCAGCTCGCGAGCGAGAGCCCGGCGGCGAGCGCGAACCCGAGCACGGTCGCCAGCCCGGTGAGCTGCTTGGCCTTCTCCTGGGCGTCGGGCACCATCGAGTCGACGAGCATCACGAGAAGTGCGCCCGCCGCGAAGCCGCTCGCACCGGCCCGGAAGTCGTCGCCCGTACTGCTCGCCAGCGCGAACCCGGCGACTGTCGCGAGCGCGCAGATGACCGAGATGCCCGCCCACAGCAGCAGCACGCGCGACTTCGCCATGCCGCCCTTCAGCAGGTCCGCGGCCGAGCCGATCGACTCAGGCAGGTTCGAGACGACGATCGCCACGACGAGAGCGATGCTCACCGGTTCGCCGGAGGCCAGGCCGATGCCGAGCACCAGCTGCTCGGGGATGCCGTCGAGCAGGGCTCCGAGCGCGAGCGGTACGCCCGCTCCCTGATTCTTCGACTTCGCGGCTCGCGCTTCGAGGATGCGGTCTGCGATGAAGTACGCGAGTGCGCCCGCGACCACGCCGACGATGAGGGGTACGGGACCCGCGAGGTTGAGCCCCTCCTCCCACAGCTCGAACGCGATGGACGCCATGAGGGCACCGGCGCCGAAGCCCAGCACGATGCCCAGCCAGCGCGGCGGCCAGGTGCGCAGCAGGGCGAGAACCGCGCCGACGATGAGGGGCGACGCGGCCACCACGCCCCACAGGATCGCTCCGCCCATGTGTCGCCTCCTTCGGGAACACTCTGCCACCCACGGGGCGGATTGTGCAGAGGTGAGAGCTCACTCCCGCACGCGTCGGCTCGCGCGGGCACTAGTCGACGGCGACGCGATGGATGCCGAGGTCGGTGCGCCCCGGAAGCAGGTCCGATCGCAGCGCCCTGGTGCCGTGATAGTCGCCGTCGCGCAGTCGGCGATAGCGTCGGCTCGGAGACTCCCGCTCGACCCCCGAGAGCCGCTCGATCAGCCTCTCGCTCTCGAGGTCGACGCCGACCGCATCCAACCCGTCGGCGTCGTGGACGACGTGCAGGTCGAGGGGCTCGATGCCCGTGTACCAGAGGGTCCCGTGGGTGAGCGGGAACAGAAGAGAGTCCAGATCCCCGCTGATGCCCCGTTCTCCGATCGAGCGCTCGTCCTCCCCCGCCGTCACGATGACGAGGGCTCGACGTCCGCCGAGCGGGCCTTCTCCGTACCGCAACGGCAGCCCCGTCTCGGCATCCGAGGGGCCATAGGCGAAGCCGTTGGTGAGCACTCGATCGAACCAGCCTTTGAGGATCGCCGGCGGCCCGTACCACCACAGCGGGAACTGGAGCACGACGAGGTCGGCCGCCGCGAGCTTGCGCTGCTCCTCGGCGACGTCCGGCGGCAGCTGGCCGGCGGCGTACGCCTCGCCCATCAGGTCGACGACGCTGCCCGTCCGCCCCCGGGGCTCGCCCATGTCCGGGGCGGCGAGAACCGGATCGAACCGCTGAGCGTACAGGTCGGTGATCTCGACATCGTGGTCGCGCGACAGCGCCTCCACTCCGTCTCGGAACAGCCGCGCGTTGAACGAGCTCTCCTGGGGGTGTGCGTAGATCCAGTGGACGGTCGGGCGTGATGCTGACACGGGAGGCCTTTCTTCAGGGGGCGTCGACGACGGCTTGCCCGGGTGCGTTCCGTGTCGAGCGTCTCGACAGCGGCAGGAGCGCGGCGGCGACGACCGCGCCCGTCGCGACCAGCAGGGCGACGAGATACCCGTGCGACCCGGCGATCGAGGCGATCGAGGCGATCGTGCCGAGCACCGCGATGCCGAGACCACCGCCGAGGGCGAACCCGACCTCCTGGATCGCACCCACCTGACCCGCGTCGTCGTCGGTCGTCACATCGAAGAGCGTGGTGGCCGCGAGCGTCGCCGCGACTCCGAACCCCGCACCGACCAGCACGAGGGGGATCGCGACCAGCTCGACACCGGTCGACAGCCAGGCGAGACCCGCCCCCTGCACCACGAGGGCGACCACGGTGAGCGTGGGCGAGGTCAGCCACCGCAGCAGCACGGGCGCGAGCACCCCGCCGAGAGCGATCGCCACCGCCTGCGGGAGGATCGCGATGCCGGCTTCCGCCGCGCTGAACCCTCTGGCATCCTGCAGGTGCAGGCTCACGAGGAGCACGGATGCCGACGACACCCCGCTGCTCGCCACGATGCGCACGATCGCGGGGCTGAAGCCGGGGACCGCGAAGAGCCGCATGTCGATGAGGGGTTCCGTGAGGGCTCGCTGGCGGCGGATGAAGAACACGAGCGTCCCGACCGCGACGACGCCGGCGATGGCCGCCGCGACGGGCGTGGCCATCACCTCGTGGAGGGCGAAGACGAGCGACCCGAGCGCGACGATCGACGACACGATGCTGAGGGCGTCCCACGACGGTCGCCGGGAGCTGCGCGAGTCGGGCACGAGCCAGATCGCCAGCACGCCGGCGACGACCGCGAGGGGCACGCTTCCGAGAAGCAGCCAGCGCCACCCCGGTCCCTCGGTCACCAGCCCGCCGAGCACCGGACCCAGTGCACTGCCCGTGCCGAACGTCGCGGTCCACAGTCCGTAGGCGAGCACGCGCTGCCGTGCGTGATAGTGCGCTCCGATCGTGGCGACCACCCCCGCCACGACGAACGCCTCGGCGACGCCGAGAAGCGCACGGACGACGATCAGCAGCACGCCGTCCTGCGCGAGACCGCCGACGAGATTGAGCACGGCGAAACCGGCGAGACCCAGAAGCACGATGCGCTTGCGACCGAAAGCGTCGCCGATCCGTGCAGCGATGATCAGGGTCGCCGCGAGCGAGAGTGCATACACGTCGACGAGCCACAGCGCGCCGCTGTCGCTGAGCACGAGATCGCCCCGGATCGCCGGCAGCGCTGTCGACATGCTGCTGATCGCCAGAGCCCCGATCAGGATGCCGAGAAGCAGCGGGATCATGGCGAGCCACGGATGCGGGGTCGCGCGCGGCCGAGCGGATGCCGCGGAGATCGGGAAGGTCACTGCATCAGTCTTCCGGCCTGAGTACACTTCAGACAAGTACTGTCATCTGGGGTACATAGTGACCGAATGGATACCATTGCGACCAGGAGGTGGAGCCGATGAGGGAGAAGACCGAACGGATCGTGCGGGAGTGGGGCGACGCCTGCGACGCCGAGATCTCCATCGCCGTACTCGGCGGGGCGTGGAAGCCCAGCATCCTCAGCCTGCTCGACGAGCACGACGTGCTGCGATTCGGTGAGCTGAGCCGACTCCTCGACGAGCCCACTGCCCGCGTGCTCACCCGACAGTTGCGGGAGTTGGAAGATGACGGGCTGCTCATCCGCACGGTCTATCGGCAGGTCCCCCCCAAGGTCGAATACCGACTGAGCGACCTCGGTCGCGGATCGATGCCGCTCGTCGACGCTCTCACGAGGTGGGGCGCGGACTACGCCGCCCATCAACGACGCGAGCTGGCACGCCTCGATGCGCATGCCGAGGACCTCGGGGCCGTCGTCGCCGGCTGACTCGGCACCCCGTCCGAAACAGCCGACACGCCGCCGATAGACTGGGAAGCATGTCCAAGGTCCTCCAGTCACTTCCCGTCGGCGAGCGCGTCGGCATCGCCTTCTCCGGAGGACTCGACACCTCCGTCGCCGTCGCGTGGATGCG
>JAZBLP010000088.1:0-10978 GCA_037033305.1 Actinomycetota bacterium
GCCGCCTTCGTTCGCGGCACAGCCGGCGAGAGCGAGAGCGGCCACGGCGCCGATGGCGCCGATACGTGCGATTCGGGAGATCTTCACTGTGGATCCTTCGATCATGGATGGGTGGGGCCCGGTGCAGGGCACACAGTGACGCTATGCGCGACGGTTAACGAGACTCTCCCGGGCAGGTGAACGGAAGGTGAACGGCGCGCGACTCTCTGGGGCATGCGAGAGGCCGCATCCGATGTCGGATGCGGCCTCTCGGCCCGTCGGTGCGGGACGTGCGGTCTCAGACCTTGGGGATGTGCGTCTCGATCGCGATGATCCCCGACCCCGGATTCGACGCCGAGAGATGAACGACCGAGAACGCGGCGGGTTCGAGGTCGGCCGCGCTGCCCACGTAGGATCCGCGGACCGTTCCCGTGGCCAGCGCGATCTCGGTCAGGATGCCGGGGAGCACGGGACCGTGGCTGCACAGCACGGCGGGCTTGCCCGCGCGCACGCGCCGACCGACGACGGAACGCAGATCGTCGTCGCCGTCCTCCCACGCATCCTGGCTGATCTTCGAGGTGGTGACGGTCTTGCGATCGAGGGCTTTCCCGAGGGGGGCCACGGTCTGCATGCAGCGCACTGCATCGCTGGTGACGATCTTGCGTACGCCGAAGGCTCGCAGCGGACCGACGATCGACTTCGCCTGCTGCCGTCCTCGGTCGGTCAGAGGCCGTGCGGCATCCGGGCCGTCCCAATCCGATCGCGAGAGCGCCTTCGCGTGACGCAGAGCGACGATCGGGAAGGTGCGCAGAACGCCGTCGTCGACGAGCTGTGTGAAGAAGTCGAGGATCTCGACGTCGACGGGGTAGCTCAGTCGGGCGCGGGCCTTCTTGACACTCACCCATTCGAGGGCGGCGATCTCACGATTGGGCACGAAGGTTGAGGCGCGGATGGCATCGGCCGTGGCCTCGGCCGCCCAGTAGTGCACGACCTTCTGCTTGCTCGAGGGCAGGTGGTACCGGCTGACACCGACGGGGACGCCGAGGGCGACACGGATGCCGGTCTCCTCGTGCACCTCGCGCACCGCCGTCTCGGCGAGCATCTCACCCGGGTCGACCTTGCCCTTGGGCAGCGTGACATCGCGGTACTTCGTGCGATGGATCAGGAGGATCCGCAGCTTGCCGTCGACGAGGCGCCAGACGACGGCCCCCGCCGCATAGACGGCCTTGTCCGTCCATTTCGACCGTGCGGTCTGGGTGCTCGAGTGCGCGCTCATCGAACCGCCCGTGCTCGACGACGTCGCTGGATCAACCCCATGGTCTTGTCCTGCAGGTCGACGAGCGGCTTGCCTGCGGCATCCTCCGAGTGGCGGGTCCAGACGCCGTCGGCCCCGAGGTGCCACGATGTGGTTCCCGGGTCCATGGCGAGATCGAAGAAGTCGAGCAGATCCTTCATATGCACGGGGTCGGTCACGCGCACCAGCGCCTCGACTCGGCGGTCGAGGTTGCGATGCATCATGTCGGCGCTGCCGATGTAGACCTGGGCGTCCCCGTCGTTGTGGAATGCGAAGATCCGCGAGTGCTCGAGGTACCGGCCGAGGATGCTGCGCACCGTGATGTTGTCGCTGATGCCCTCGAGGTCGGTGCGCAGACTGCAGATGCCTCGAACCCACACGTCGACCTTCACGCCCGCAGCGCTGGCGCGGTACAGCGCGTCGATGACCTCTTCGTCGACCATCGAGTTCACCTTGATGCGGATGCTGGCCGGCTTCCCGTCCTCGGCGTTGCGGCGCTCGTGGTCGATCTGGCGCACGAGACCTTTGCGCAGGTGCAGCGGCGCCACGAGCAGACGCTTGAACTTCTTCTCGATGGCGTAGCCGCTGAGCTCGTTGAACAGGCGCGTGAGGTCTTTGCCCACCTGGGCATCGGTGGTGAGCAGCCCGAAGTCCTCGTAGATGCGGCTGGTCTTCGGGTTGTAGTTGCCCGTGCCGATGTGCGAGTAGTGACGGAGCACACCGTCCTCCTCGCGGATGACGAGGGCGAGCTTGCAATGGGTCTTGAGTCCGACGAGGCCGTAGACGACGTGGACTCCCGCCTTCTCGAGCTTGCGCGCCCAGACGATGTTGTTGGCCTCGTCGAAGCGGGCCTTGACCTCGACCAGCGCGAGCACCTGCTTGCCCGCCTCCGCGGCGTCGATCAGGGCTTCGACGATCGGGCTGTCGCCCGAGGTGCGGTAGAGCGTCTGCTTGATGGCGAGCACGTGCGGGTCGCGTGCCGCCTGCTCGAGGAACGCGACGACGCTGGTGGTGAACGACTCGTACGGGTGGTGGACGAGGACGTCGGACTTGCGGATCGCCTTGAAGATGTCGGCGCGCGTGTTGCTGCCCGTCGGCTGGAACGCCAGCGCCGTGGTCGGCAGATGCGGCGGGTATCGCAGATCGGGGCGATCGATGCGCGACAGGTCGAACAGGCCGCGCAGATCGAGCGGCCCGGGGAGCCGGTAGATCTCCTGGTCGGTGATGTCGAGCTCGCGCACCAGGAGGTCCATCGTGACCTCGTCCATGTCGTCCGTGATCTCGAGGCGGATGGGAGGACCGAAGCGGCGACGCAGCAGTTCGGCCTCGAGCGCCTGGATGAGGTTCTCGCTCTCGTCCTCTTCGATCTCCACGTCCTCGTTGCGGGTCAGCCGGAAGGCGTGGTGGTCGAGGACCTCCATACCTGGGAAGAGGTCGCCGAGGTGGTTGGCGATCAGCTCTTCGAGCGTCAGGAAGCGCTTGATCTCGCCGGATCCGGGCACCTCGACGAAGCGGGGAAGCATGGGCGGCACCTTGAGGCGGGCGAACTCCTGGCGGCCGGTGCGGGCGTTGCGGATGCGGATCGCGAGGTTGAGCGACAGACCCGAGATGTACGGGAAGGGGTGCGCGGGGTCGACCGCGAGCGGCATGAGGACGGGGAAGACCTGCGCCCCGAAGTACTCGGAGAGCTTGGACCGCTCGTCGTCTGTGAGCTCGGCCCACTCGGTGATCTCGATGCCGGACTCCGCCAGAGCAGGACGCACCAGCGACTTCCACGCGTCGGCGTGGCGCAGCTGCAGAGCGTGGGCCTCGCGGGCGATGTCGGCGAGCGCGTCGGCGGGGGAGCGGCCGATGTTGGTGGGCACAGCCAAGCCGGTGACGATGCGACGCTTGAGCCCGGCGACACGGACCATGAAGAACTCGTCGAGGTTGCTCGCGAAGATGGCCAGGAAGTTCGCGCGCTCGAGTTCGGGGAGGGAAGGGTCCTCGGCCAGCTCGAGCACGCGCTGGTTGAACGCGAGCCAGCTCAGCTCACGATCGAGGTAACGGTGGTCGGGGAGGAGCGCGTCGGGGGACTCGATGGCATCGAAGTCGTCATCTTCAGCGTCACCGAGACCTGCATCGGCGAGTGCGGGATCGATCATGGGGTACATCTAAGCACCGTGAGGTGTCGCGCGCGTGAACTGACCTCGCGTGCGTCAGCGCGCAGCGGCGACCGGCTCCTCGTCGTACACGTTGAATCGGTAGCCGACGTTGCGCACCGTGCCGATGATCTGCTCCTGATCACCGAGCTTCGCCCGCAGGCGTCGCACATGCACGTCGACGGTCCTGGTGCCGCCGAAGTAGTCGTATCCCCACACCTCGCTGAGCAGCTGCTCGCGCGTGAACACCCGAGACGGGTGAGTGGCGAGGAAGTGCAGCAGCTGGAACTCCTTGTATGTGAGGTCCAAGGGGCGTCCGCGGAGCTTCGCCGAATACGACTGCTCGTCGATCGTGACACCCGAGGCCTGTACGCGCGTCGGCTCCGCGACCTCGTCGCGTCGTGCGAGCGCGAGCCTGACGCGTGCATCCGTCTCTGCGGGGCCTGCCGTCGACAGCAGCACGTCGTCGATGCCCCATTCGCCCGAGAGGGCGCTCATCCCGCCCTCGGTGACGACGAGCAGCAGCGGGGCGTCCTGCCCCGTCGCCCGCAGCAGCCGGCAGAGGGACTTCGCTCCGACGAGATCGACACGACCGTCGACGATCACGATGTCGTACTCGGGGGCGCTCACGAGTTGGGCGGGCTCGGCCGGGATCTGACGAACTCGATGGCTGAGGAGCTCGAGTGCGGGCAGGACCTGCTCCGAGACCGGAGCATTGGTCAACACCAGGACCTGGGCCACACGCACTCCTTCCGGACGGCTGGGTACGCCGTGCCGCAATGATACCGGGCGCTGATGGGTGACAATGGAGTCATGACGGATCCAGCGCTCGCACCGCGTAATGCTTTCGTCGGCGTGCTCGTCGTCTGGGCCGCCGCCTTGGTGGCCTCGGTCGGCGTGGGAATCTTCGTCGCCGAGGAGTGGCGAGTGCCGTGGCTGCTCGTCGCGTTCGGCGCGATCGTGCTCCTCTCCTTCGCGGTGCAGTTGCAGTACGGGCGCACCCAGGGCTTCATCTTCCGGGTGGGTGCCAGCACCATCGGCGCGCTTCTGCTGATGGGCGTGATCTCCGTCGGCTTCGGCATCGCCGCACTCGTCACCTGATCCGCAGACGAGACACCGGGTCGGCCGCAGGGTAAAGTGGTGGCCATGGACCTCATGGCGCTCGAACTCTTCTTCATCGGCCTCCTGGGCCTGGCGAGCCTCGCGATCGCCTTCGTCTCGGTCGTCGTGCTGAGAAACCTCTTCCGCGGCCAGCGCTGAGCACCGTGCTCGACCTGCCTACGGATCTCCCCTCCGACCTCGCGCCGCTTTCGTGGCTCATCGGTGTCTGGGAGGGGACTGGCGTCATCGACTATCCGGTCGGCGACGAGCGTCTTCAGGGTGAGTTCACGCATCGCGTGAGCTTCAGCCATGACGGCGGTCCGTTCCTGAACTATTCGGCCACCGCGACATTCACCGGCGACGACCAGGCAGTCTCCCTCCCGCTCGTCGCCGAGACCGGGTTCTGGCGACTCAGCCGGACGGCGACAGACGCGGATCCCGGCCCCGGGCTGCTGCCGCCGCTCGCCGAGCCGGTCACGCGCGGAGTGGACGACGTGGAGCGACTGCGCGCGGCATCGGGCGGATTCCCGATCGAGGTCTCCCTCGCGCACGCCGACGGAACGCTCGAGCTCTACCTCGGCGAGATCAACGGTCCGCGCATCGACATCGCCTCCGATGCGATCGTCCGCGGCGCGGGTGCCAAGGAGTACGGTGCCGCGACGCGCATGTACGGACTCGTCGACAACCACCTGCTGTGGGCCTGGGACATCGCCGCTCTCGGCACTCCCATGCGTTCGCACGCGTCGGCACGATTGGCCAAGGTCTGACATGACCGGTTTCGCCGACATCCCCGGCGCTGTGACCGGCGACGGTGGGATCGCTCACTTCGGCGACGCGTTCCGTGAGCAGCGTCGTCTCGCCTCGGGTGGGGCGATCGTCCCCCTCGACGACCGGACGGTCATCGAGGTAGCCGGCCCGGAGCGATTGGGATGGCTGGATTCCATCACCTCGCAGTCCGTCGGTCGGCTCGCGCCCGGCGAGAGCACCGAGCTGCTCGTGCTCGACCCTCAGGGGCGCGTCGAGCATGCCGCCGGCGTCCTCGACGACGGGTCTTCGACGTGGCTCATCGCGGATGCCGGTGACGCCGAGGCGCTGGCGACCTGGCTGACGCGGATGAAGTTCCGCACGCAGGCCGCCGTCGCGGTGCGTCCCGATCTGGCGCTGCTCGGCTTCGTCGCCGGAGGCGCCGCGGCGGAGCGTGCGCGTGCCGCGGCATCCGCTCCAGCAGGCCCTCCGCTGATCTGGACCGATCCCTGGCAACGTGTGAGCGCGGGCGGTCACCAGTATGCCGAGGTCCTCGACCACCCGGGTGCAGACCTCGCCTGGACGGTGGCCATCACGACCGCAGACTCCGCAGACGCGCTCGCGGCGACGCTCTCGTCCGACGAGGTGGCCGGTCTCCTCGCGGCCGAGGCGCTGCGCATCGCCGCCTGGCGGCCGCGCTGGTCTGCCGAGGTCGACGAGCGCTCGCTGCCGCACGAATCCGACTGGATCCGCTCCGCTGTGCACCTCGACAAGGGCTGCTACCGCGGACAGGAGACCGTCGCGAAGGTCCACAACCTGGGGCACCCGCCGCGCAGGCTCGCGTCACTCCACCTCGACGGCAGCGAGGCCGTGCTGCCCGCGGTCGGCGATGCGGTGCTCGCGGGCGACGATGAGGTCGGTCACATCACATCGGTCGCCCGGCACTACGAAGACGGACCCATAGCGCTGGCGATCCTGTCCCGTCGCACGCCGGTCGGCGATCTCGTCGTCCGCGCAGACGGCGAGGACATCGCCGCGACACAGCAGGTCATCGTGCCCGCGGACGCCGGTGCCACAGCCGACATCCCCCGTCTCACCCGCCTGTCCCGACGCCCGAGCGCACCGGATCCCCGCCAGGCGAGCTGACACGGGGCGACGAGCGTCCTCAGGAGAGCGGCGCGACTGCGTCCCAGGGGAGCGTGAGCTCACCGAGTCGCCACCGGCTCTTGTCTCCGAGTGCGGGCCACCCCTGGTCGCGCAGTGCGGCGACCGCGCCCAGGAATCTCTGCGTCGCTCCGAACGTCGCCAACGGTGCCGCACGGGTCCACTCGCGATCGAGGTCGACGAGCAGCGCGTGCACACCTTCTCCGGGCACGTTCCGGTGGATCAGTGCCTTCGGCAGCCGCTCCGCGACGATGCTCGGGCGCTCGAGATCGGCGAGACGTAGCGAGATCGTGAACCGGAGCGGCGATCCGGTCGAGTCGACGTCGACCCAGCTCGACACCCGACCGATCTCGTCGCAGGTGCCCTCGACGAGCAGGCCATCGGGAGCGAGGCGTCCGGCCATGGTGCTCCAGGCCGCGGCGACGTCGGACTCGTCGTACTGGCGGAGCACGTTCATCGCGCGGATCACCGCGGGGAGGCGTCCGTCCGGCAGCGGCACCTCGAAGCCGCCGCGGGCGAAGGAGACGCGCAGGTCGGGGGAGAAGGGGGTGTTCCCCGCCTGCACCTCGATCAGCTGCTGAGTCGCGGTCGCGACCCTGGCGGGATCGATCTCGAGGCCGTGCACCTCGGCATCCGCTCGCACGCGCTGCAGGCGGGTGGCGAGCTCGAAGGCAGTGACACCGCTGGCGCCATAGCCGAGGTCGACCACGAGCGGATCGGCAGCGCGGCGGAACGCGGGACTCACCGCGATCCACCGATCGTTGCGGCGCAGCCTGTTCGTCCCGGTGGTGCCGCGGGTCGGCCGACCGAGAGGAGATGACGCCATGCGTCAATCCTCGCAGGGCATGGGCGTGGACGCGTCCGGCTGCGCCGATAAACTGGGGCCATGACTTCGAAGCGCACCCTGATCCTGCTCCGTCACGGCCGGAGCGAGTGGAACGAACTGAACCTCTTCACCGGATGGGTGGACGTCCGCCTGAACGAGCAGGGCAGGAACGAGGCTCGCCGAGGCGGCGAGCTGCTGGCCGAGGCGGGCATCCTGCCCGACGTGCTGCACACCTCGCTGCTCAGCCGTGCGATCCAGACCGCGAACATCGCGCTCGACGCGGCTGACCGCCTGTGGATCCCTGTCACGCGCTCATGGCGCCTCAACGAGCGTCACTACGGCGCTCTGCAGGGCAAGGACAAGGCGCAGACGCTCGAGGAGTTCGGGCCCGAGCAGTTCCAGCTGTGGCGTCGCTCCTTCGACGTGCCGCCGCCCGCGCTCGACGATGACAGCGAGTTCAGCCAGGTGAACGACGTGCGCTACGCCGGCATCGACGGCGAGGTGCCTCGTACCGAGTCGCTGAAGCTCGTGATCGACCGCCTGCTGCCCTACTGGGACGACGCGATCGTCCCCGACCTCGAGGCAGGCAAGACGGTCCTCGTCACCGCGCACGGCAACTCGCTGCGTGGCCTCGTGAAGCACCTCGAGGGCATCAGCGACGATGACATCGCCGAGCTCAACATCCCCACCGGCATTCCGCTGGTCTACGAGCTCGACGAGAACAACGTCCCCACCGGGCCCGGGCGCTACCTCGACCCGGAGGCCGCTGCCGCCGGTGCCGCGGCGGTCGCGGCGCAGGGCAAGAAGTAACAGAAGACGACGAAGGGGGCGGATGCTGACAGCATCCGCCCCCTCGTCGTGTGATCGGTGCTCAGGCGTGGCCGAGTTCCTGCTGCTGCTCGACCGCGAGGGCGATGTCTTCCTCCTCGATGCGCCAGTCGCCGGTCGCCAGGTAGATGACCTTCTTGGCGACCGCGACCGCGTGGTCGGCGAAGCGCTCGTGGTAGCGGCTGGCGAGCGTGGCATCGACCGTCGCCGTGGCCTCGCCCTTCCAGTTGTCGCTGAGCACCTTCTCGAAGACGCTGGCGTGCAGCTCGTCGATGTCGTCGTCCGTGTTGCGGATGGTGTCGGCCAGCTTCAGGTCCTGGGTCCGAAGGAGCTCCGAGAGCGTGCGCGAGATCTCGACGTCGAGTTCACCCATCTTCGTGAAGGTGCCCTTGAGGCCCTTCGGGATCGCGCGCTCGGGGAATCGCAGGCGTGCGAGCTGGGCGATGTGCTCGGACATGTCGCCCATGCGCTCGAGCGAGGCGCTCACGCGCAGCGCGGTGACGACGACGCGCAGGTCGCGCGCCACCGGCTGCTGGCGGGCGAGGATCTCGATGGCCTGCTCGTCGAGCGCCACGGCCAGCGCATCGATCTTGGCGTCGTCGGCGATGACCTCTTCGGCCAGCTCGACATCGCTCGTGGCGAAGGAGCGGGTGGCCTTGTCGATGGAGACCGTGACGAGGTCGGCGATCTCCACGAGCTGGGACTGCAGGTCCTCGAGGGACTGATGGAAGACTTCGCGCATGTCGGCGCAACCTTTCGTTCGGGTCTCGGCTGTGGTGTCGACGCGAGACGGCCGGGCCGCTCGCACGAGAGGAGAGCACAGCGCTCCCGCACAGGCCCGAAAGCGATTCTCTGCCCCGAAGGTTAACGAACGGTGCCCAGCACGTGAATAGTACTTCTCGCAGTGCCCCGGGGGCGCACGAACCCGCCGAGTCGCGGGTGAACGCACTCTACGCTGGGGGTATGACCTTGCCGCAGATCGCGCTGCTCGCGTTGGCCGTCGGCCTCGTGATCGGCGTCGGCCTCTCGCTTCTCCTGGTCTGGGCATACCGCGCGCGGGCTCGCGTGGCCGATGAGACATCGCTCGTGGTCCCGGAGGGTGTGACCGCGGTGCTCGGCAGCATGGACGACGCGGCATGCGTGGTCGATTCGTCCGGACTCGTGCTCGCCGTCTCGAAAGCGGCGACCAGGTTCGGCATCGAGGTCGGAGCGCCGCTGGAGAACCCGGAGCTTCGTCAGCTCGTGAGGGGCGGACGGGTCGAGGGCGGTTCGGCCACCGAGTCGCTGCGCATCACCCGCGGGGGGCTCAGCCTCGACCCCCGGCTCGTCTCGGCGCGGGCGAGTGCGATCAGCCCGCGCATGACACTGCTGATCATCCGCGACGTCACCGAGCAGGAGCGCCTCGATCAGATGCGCCGAGACTTCGTGGCGAACACCAGTCATGAGCTCAAGACTCCCGTCGGGGCCGTGACTCTGCTCGCAGAGGCCATCGAGTCCGCGGCCGACGACCCTGCGCAGGTGCGCCACTTCGCGACCCGGATCTCGGCTGAAGCCGCTCGTCTCGGTCAGCTGACCGGCCGGATCATGAGTCTCTCGAGACTCCAGACCGACGATGCGCTGTCCGAGGTGCGCCCCGTCTCGATCGACGAGGTTCTCGCCACCGCCCTGGAGGCGCACGTCGTGCAGGCCGACTCCGCCGGAGTCGAACTCGCCCGCGGCGGCGATCGCGGGGTGTGGGTGCGTGGAGACTCCCAGATCCTCATCGAGGCGTTCGGCAACCTCATCGCCAACGCGATCGTCTACTCCCCGAGAGGATCGCGCGTCGGCATCGGCGTGAAGGCCGATGACGGGGTGGTCGAAGTCGCGGTCTCGGACCAGGGCATCGGGATCGCGGAGGCGGATCGCGAGAGGATCTTCGAGCGCTTCTACCGCGCAGACGAGGCTCGATCCCGCCGCACCGGAGGAACCGGGCTCGGGCTCTCGATCGTCAAGCACGCCACGCAGCGCCACGGCGGCGAGGTGCGCCTCTGGTCGCGCCCCGGGCGAGGATCGACCTTCACCATCAGGCTTCCGAGGATCGATGCTCCCCCGAGCATCGACAAGGACCACAGGAACAAGAAGAAGCGCGAGCGGAAGGCGGCCAAGGCCGCGGCTCGCGTCCGAAACGGAGAGAACGCATGACCCGCATCCTTCTCGTCGAAGACGAGCCCGACCTCGCCGACCCGCTCGCCTACCTCCTGCGCCGTGAGGGGTACGAGGTCGAAATCGCCGAGGACGGTCCAGGGGCGCTGACCGCCTTCCGAGAGCGCGGCGCCGACGTCGTGCTCCTCGACCTGATGCTGCCTGGCATGCCGGGCACCGAGGTGTGCCGACAGATCCGCTCGACCTCTGCGGTGCCGATCATCATGGTCACGGCCAAGGACTCCGAGGTGGACATCGTCGTCGGGCTCGAGCTCGGTGCCGACGACTACGTCACGAAGCCGTATTCGTCCCGCGAGCTGCTCGCCCGGATGCGCGCGGTCCTTCGTCGCGTGGTCCAAGCCGACAGCGAGCTCGACGAGCGGGTGCTCGACGGGGGGCGCGTCTCGCTCGACATCGATCGCCACACCGTCTCGGTCGCCGGCCAGCAGATCAACATGCCCTTGAAGGAATTCGAGCTCCTCGAGGTGCTGATGCGCAATTCAGGGCGCGTGCTCACCCGCGGCCAGCTGATCGACCGCGTGTGGGGGAGCGACTACTTCGGCGACACGAAGACGCTCGACGTGCACATCAAGCGGATCCGCTCCCGCATCGAGGAGAACCCGGGGGAGCCCGTGATGCTCGTCACGGTTCGCGGTCTCGGCTATCGCTTCGAGGGCTGACGCGGTCGTCCGGCGGCATACGCGTCCCATGACGGAGAAG
>JAZBLP010000088.1:10988-15517 GCA_037033305.1 Actinomycetota bacterium
TTCATCAGCGTATTCGCCGGGTCACTCCGCCGGCGCGGGGGCTGCCGTGTCGGTGGGGACCGGCTCAGGCGTCGACGTCGACTCGGGCTCCGAGGGCACGAGGTCGGCGTAGTAGGGAAGAGCGCCGTCGAGAACGGGAACCTGGGTCTTCGTGCCGGCGCCGTCGCCCGACTGGAAGTGGATCTCGATCGTCGCGCCGGGCATGGTGTCGAGTCCGTCGATGCGCAGCGGCTCCTCGTCGGCGCCGAAGCTGACCGTCTTGCCTGCGGGCACGGAGACCGTGAACGGCTCGTCGGAGCCCGACACGGTCATCGTGAGAGTGGCCTTGTCGGCGGTCGGGTTGACCACGGCCCCGATGAAGTTGCCGACCGAGCCGTCTTCGTTCGCGACGATGAAGGCGTTGCGCACATCGAGAGGGCCGTCGGAGTCCGAGACGTTGACGCCGTCCGAGGCGGAGTATTCGATCGTCGTCGCCTGCGGCGAGATGAACGTGCAGCCCGTCGCGCCGAGAAGAACGAGGGCGCTGATGGCGGCAGATGCGACAAGGCGCGATTTCACGAGTCCTCCTGGGGTACGACGGGATATCCGCATCCCATTCTATGCGCATGCGAGGCACCGTCCGAGGACGCGGCGGCGCGAACCTTAGCGCATGTCCCCTGTGGTATCCTTGAGGTTGCCGAAAGGACAAGTTTTTATGCTTTTTGAGGTTGGCGAAACTGTCGTCTATCCGCACCATGGCGCTGCGACCATCATCGAGGTCAAGGAGCGCATCATCAAGGGTGAGGCGAAGAAATACCTGAAGCTCAACGTGACCCAGGGGGACCTCATCATCGAGGTTCCTGCGGAGAACGTCGATCTGGTCGGGGTCCGCGATGTCATCGGCCGGGAGGGGCTCGACAACGTGTTCGAGGTGCTCCGCGCGCCGTTCACCGAAGAGCCTACGAACTGGTCTCGTCGTTACAAGGCGAACCTCGAGAAGTTCGCCTCCGGCGACGTGATCAAGGTGAGCGAGGTCGTCCGCGACCTGTGGCGTCGGGATCAGGACCGCGGTCTGTCGGCCGGAGAGAAGCGGATGCTGGCGAAGGCTCGTCAGATCCTCATCTCCGAGCTGGCCCTGGCGGAGAAGACCGACGAGGACAAGGCGAGCGCACTGCTCGACGAGGTTCTCGCCTCCTGAGCGGATTCGAGACAAGGCGGATGCTTCGGCATCCGCCTTTTTTCGTGCGCGCCGGTAACGTGAACCTGGTGAGCATGCTTCCCGTCCCCGACACCGCGATCATCGTCGTCGCCGCCGGCTCCGGCACGCGACTGGATGCCGGAGCGCCCAAGGCGTTCGTCGGCATCGACACCCATTCGATCCTCCGGCACGCGCTCGACGGGGTCTTCGCGGCGACCCCCGCGCAGGTCATCGTGGTCGCCCCGGCGGGATTCGAGGGCGACGCGGAGACCGAGGTCCGTGCTGCGGCCGGTGACCGCGCCGACCTGGGCAGGGTCGTGACGGGAGGCGAGACCCGGCAGGAGTCGGTCGCTGCCGGCCTGAAGGCTCTCTGGGGAGACATCACGCGGGTGCTCGTGCACGACGCCGCGCGCGCCCTGACCCCGCCGGAAGTGATCGACGCCGTTGCTCGGGCGATCGACGGAGAGACAGGGGTCATCCCGACGCTCCCGGTCGTCGACACGCTCAAGCGGGTCGACGGAGACACGGTCATCGCGCCGGTGGATCGCTCCGAACTCGCGGCGGCGCAGACGCCGCAGGGATTCCCGCGAGCCCTTCTCGAGGCTGCCTACGAAGCGGCGAACGGCTCGGGCGTCGAGTACACCGATGATGCCGCGCTGTTCGCCGCCGCCGGACATCTCGTGCGTCGGATCCCCGGTTCGCCGAGCGGATTCAAGATCACCACACCCGCCGATCTCGACCGCGCCCGACAGCTGCTGGCGGCTGTCGTCGCTCCGGCCGCAGAGCTCGCCCGCATGTGGACCGGACCCCGGGTCGGCCTCGGCACGGACGTGCACGCGTTCGGCGGAGACGGCGTCCTGTGGCTCGCCGGCCTCCAGTGGCCGGGTGAGCCCGCGCTCTCCGGGCACTCCGACGGCGATGCGGTCGCGCACGCGATCGTCGACGCGCTGCTGGGCGCAGCGGGGCTCGGCGACATCGGCGAGCACTTCGGCACCGCGCACCCCGAGTACGCCGGTGCGCACGCGGATGTCTTCCTCGCCCGCACGAGAGAGATCCTGTCCGACGCCGGCTTCGCGATCGGCAACGTCTCGGCCCAGTTCCAGGGCAATCGACCGCGTTTCAGCGGGCGACGCGCAGAGGCGGAGCGCGTCCTGTCGACCGCGCTCGGCGGGGCGCCGGTCTCGGTCACGGCGACCACGACCGACGGACTCGGCTTCCCCGGGCGAGGCGAAGGCATCGCGGTGACGGCGGTCGCGATGGTGCACGCGGTCTGACAGTGATCGGGCGCGCGGGAATGTCGCAGCCTCCGCGCTCGTTCTCGGAGAACGTCGCGCGGTCTCGCGCGGTCATCGCACGATCCGGAGGAGGCAGCATGAGGATCCTGGTCATCGGAGCCAGCGGACAGGTCGGACGAACGGCGGTCGACGCGTTGGCGGGACACGAGATCGTCGCAGCGTCGCGCAACAGCGAGCCGTCTGTCGACGTCACCGACTCGGCGTCGGTGGAGCGTCTGTTCGCCGCGGTGGGACAGATCGACGCCGTGATCGTCGCCGTGGGAGAGGTGCCCTTCCGACCGCTCGACGCGCTGCGCCGCAGCGACTACGAGGCGGCTCTCCGTGGGAAGGTCCTCTCGCAGCTGGATGTCGTGCGCATCGGCACCTCGTATGTGCGCGACGGGGGCTCGATCACGCTGACCTCCGGCATCCTCGCGCGCGAGCCGATCGCCACCGGTGCCGCAGCGTCGCTCGCGAACGGTGCCATCGAGTCCTTTGTGGTCGCTGCGGCGACCGAGCTGCCCCGCGGCATCCGCATCAACGCAGTGAGCCCGTCGGTGCTCGAGGATGCGCCGTCGTATCACTCGTCGTTCCCCGGCTTCGTGCCCGTGTCGTCGCACCGCGTGGGACAGGCGTTCGTGAAGAGCGTGCTCGGCGTGCAGACCGGACAGGTCTACCCGGTCGACTGAGCCGCGGCGGAGCAGGGGTCACACCCAGTATTCGGAATCCGCCGCCCGGTAAGCTTGTGCGGTGACTCTCCGCCTCTACGACACCCGCGCACAGCAGCTGCGCGACTTCGTGCCTCTCGATCCCGAGAACATCACGATGTACGTCTGCGGAGCCACCGTGCAGTCCGGCCCTCACATCGGCCATGTCCGAGCGGCACTGAGCTTCGACCTCCTGAGGCGCTGGCTGACCCACCGCTACGGGCGCGTCACCTTCGTGCGCAACGTCACGGACATCGACGACAAGGTGCTCGTCAACGCGACAGACGTCGAGCCGTGGTGGGCTCTGGCGTATCGCATGGAGCAGGAGTTCACCGCAGCGTATGCCGGCGTCGGCATCCTTCCCCCGACCTACGAGCCGCGCGCGACGGCGTCCGTTCCGCAGATGCAGGAGATCATCGCCGTCCTCATCGAACGCGGCCACGCATACCCCGCACCGGACGGTTCCGGAGACGTCTACTTCGACGTCCGCTCCTGGCCGGAGTACGGTTCGCTGACGAACCAGTCGATCGACGCCATGGAAGCGGCCGAGGACGCTGATCCTCGCGGCAAGCGCAACCCGCAGGACTTCGCGCTGTGGAAGGGTGCCAAGCCCGATGAGCAGGCGGATGCCGTGTGGCAGTCGCCCTGGGGCGCAGGTCGCCCCGGCTGGCACATCGAGTGCTCGGCCATGTCGAAGCGCTACCTCGGACCCGAGTTCGACATCCACGGCGGAGGCCTCGATCTTCGGTTCCCTCATCACGAGAACGAGCTCGCCCAATCGACCGCGGCCGGAGACGCGTTCGCGCGCTACTGGGTGCACAACGGCCTCGTGACGGTCGGCGGGCAGAAGATGTCGAAGTCTCTGGGCAACTTCACTCTGGCGAGCGATGTGCTCTCGGAGCGGGATCCGCAGGTGGTGCGCTACGCGCTCGCCGCTGCGCACTACCGCTCGAGCCTCGACCTCTCGGAGTCGTCGTGGACCGAGGCGGAAGCGGCGCTCGGCCGCATCCGTACGTTCGCCGAGCGCGCCGAGCGTGTGCTTCCGAAGACGTTCGGCTGGGGGGAGCGCACACCGCTGCACGAGGGCTTCGCCGCCGCGATGGACGACGACCTCGGCATCCCGCAGGCACTCGGCGTCCTGCACGACACCGTTCGTGCAGGGAATGCGGCTCTCGACGCCGGTGACATCGACGGCGCCGCGACGGCGAGGCACGAGGTGCTCGCGATGCTCGACGTGCTCGGATTCGAGCGCCTCGACGCCGCATCCAAGGGCGACGCGCAGGCATCCGCTCTCGACGCGCTCGTGCAGACGATGATCGCCCAGCGTGCGCAGGCGCGTGCCGAGCTGGCGTACCGATTTTACTTTGACAT
>JAZBLP010000089.1:0-14337 GCA_037033305.1 Actinomycetota bacterium
GCGATTCGAAAGGGTCAGTGCCGGTCGCCGTCGACCGTCTTCACGGAGGAGGTGATCGGGCGAGGGTCGGGCATAAGCGTGTCGACCTGGGGTTTGGCGTTCGCCTGGGCCCGGCACCACACGACGAAGCCGACCGCGGTGAAGACGCCGTAGAACACGTACATCAAGCCCGTGGCATAGAAACCGGAGCTGAACAGCAGCGGCACCCCGACTACGTCGACGGCGATCCAGATGAGCCAGAACTCGGTCCACCCCTTGGCCATGCCGTAGGTGGCGAGCAGGGAGCCGACGAAGGTCCAGGCATCGGCCCAGACGGGCTCCCATGACCCGAGCGCGCGGAAGAGGGGGGTGATGGCGATCGTGCCGATCACCATCACGAGCACCAGGCCGATGCGGGCGCTGTTCGGCGCCCACCGCGGGGTCACCCGCCCGCCATCGGCCGCAGCCTGCCGCCAGCGCACCCAGCCGTAGATCGCGACGATGATGAACATGACCTGTCGCCCCGCCTGGCCCAGCAGATGCGGCAGTTCGTGGTCGGGGTTCAGGATGGATCCGAGGAACACGGTCAGCAGCAGCAGGTTGCCGACGATCCCGACCGGCCACGCCCAGATCTTGCGCTGCATGCCGCCGAGGGCGCTCGCCAGGCCGAACGCGTTGCCGACCACTTCGCGGATCAGCAGCACCTGACCGCCGGGGAGCACCCACTGCGAGTTGAAGGCGTCAGCGAGCCACAGCAGCGGATTCATCGTGTCTCATCCGGGAACGGGCGCTCGTCGAGCACCAGCTGCAGCAACGTGAGGTCGAGCCAGCGATCGAACTTCGCGCCGACCTGCGGCATCCGGCCGACCTGCATGAAGTCGAGCCGCTTGTGCATGATGATCGACCCCGTGTTGCTGCTCTCGATCGCCGCGACCATGACGTGCTTGCCGAGTCTGCGAGCACGGTCGATGAGCTCGATCATGAGCGCCTTGCCGATGCCGCGCCCGCGCTCGCCGTCGCGCACGTAGACCGAGTGCTCGACGGTGTGGCGGAAGCCATCGTGGGGACGGAAGTCGCCGAAGGTCGCGTATCCGAGCACGCCGGTGTCGTCCACGGCGACGAGAATCGGATACCCACGGGCGATGCGCTCGGCGTGCCAGGCGGTGCGGTCGTCGATCGTCACGGCGTCGTCGTTCCAGATCGCGGTGGAGTGCAGCACCGCGTCGTTGTAGATGGCGGTGATCGCCTCGACGTCGCCGGTCTCGGCATCCCGGATCTGGGGGTCGCTCATGGGGTCTCCTGCATCTGCGCTCGGGTGCGCACGGGACGACGGTAGCAGGATGCCGGGGCGGCGTCGTTCGCGGATCAGGTCCGGGGCAACCAGTACGACAGCTTCGCGGGGTTGAGCACGATCCAGAGGCGCGTGATCATCCCGCCCTCGACGTGCGCGTTCATGACGGAGACGACGTCGTCGCCTTCACGGAAGACGAAGCCGAGGCCGTCACCGAACTGCTGTTCCTCCATGCTCATGTCCGGACGCTTGGCGGCGATGCCGAGCAGGAAGCGCGCGACATTGTCGGCGCCGGTCACGACGTTGCGGGCCGCGCTGACCACGCCGCCGCCGTCGCTGCGCAGTTCGACGTCGGGGGCGAGGAACCGCGCGAGTGACACGACGTCGCCCGTGCGCGTCGCCTCCTGAAAGGCGCGGACGACGCGGTCGTGCTCGGCGCGGGGCACGACTGTCGCGCGGTTCTCGCGCACGTGACGACGAGCGGATGCCGCGAGCTGCCGCACGGCCGCGGAGGAACGGCCCACTGCCTCGGCGATCTCGTCGAACGGCACGGCGAAGACGTCGTGCAGCACGAACGCCACGCGCTCAGCCGGAGTCATCGCCTCGAGCACGACGAGCAGTGCCGTCGAGACGTCGTCGTCGAGGGTGATGCGGTCGAGGGGATCCTCGGACGTCGATGGCGGGCGCGATCCGATCGCCCCCGCGAAGACATCGGCCGGAATGGGCTCCGGCAGCCACGGCCCGACGTACTGCTCGCGCCGCCGTCGCGCGGAACCGAGTAGGTCGAGGGCGACTCGGCCGGCGACGGTCGTGAGCCAGCCGGCAGGATTCGCGATCGCCTCACGCTCGGCGTCGGAGAGCCGATACCAGCGCAGGTAGGTCTCCTGCACGACATCCTCGGCATCCGCCAACGTTCCCGTCATCCGATAGCCGAGAGCGAGCAGGCGTCGCCGCTCGCGGAAGACGTCGTCGAGGTCGTCGTCCATCGGCTGTTCCCTTCGATGATGGGTGGATGCCTTCGCAGGATATGACGACGCAGCGCCCCGGAGTGTGAGGCCTCACACTTTCGGATGTCGTCTCGTCATCATGTTCAGGAGGCGCGGACGTGCGCCCGGAGCGGAGAGGGAAACCGGATGAAGATCGCAGTCGCAGGAGGAACGGGCGTCGTCGGCCGGCACACGGTCTCGGCCGCACGCGCCGCGGGGCACGATGTCGTCGTGCTCTCGCGTTCGGCCGGCGCCGACGTGATCACGGGTGTCGGTCTCGTCGACGCACTGCAGGGCACGGATGCTGTGATCGACGTCACGAACACGACCACCCTCTCGGCGGCGAAGGCTGTCGCGTTCTTCGAGACGGCGACGCGCACTCTGCTGGCTGCAGAGGAGGCTGCAGGTGTGCGGCATCATGTCGCGTTGTCGATCGTGGGGATCGACGGGATCGACGCGTCGTACTACGCGGGCAAGCTCGCGCAGGAGCGCGCCGTGGGTGCGGGGCCCGTGCCGTTCACGATCGCGAGGGCCGGGCAGTTCCACGAATTCGCGGGACAGCTGCTGTCGGGCATGTCCGGGCCTGTGGCGGTCATGCCGAAGCTGCTCATGCGGCCCGTGGCCGCTCGGGAGGTGGGTGCCCATCTGGTGCGGGTCGCGTCCGAGGCCGCGGTCGGACGTGCGCGCGACCTCGTCGGGCCGCGTGATGAGGTGCTCGTGGATCTCGCGCGCAGGCAGCTGGCGTTCGACGGAATGCGACGACGGGTCTTGAGCGTGCGGCTGCCCGGCGCGTACGGCAAGGGGTTGGCGTCGGGGTCGCTGCGTGGCGGGGCGGATGCGCTGCACGGTGAGATCACGTTCGACGAGTGGCTCCGCAGTGGGGATCACACGCCGGCGTAGGCGTCGTCGTCAGACGTGCACGTCGGCGGGGGATTCCTCGCCCTCGTGGAAGCTGGGCTTCTTGCCGACCAGGCGACCGATGCCGAGGATGATCCCGACGATGATCAGACCCGCGGCGAGGCCTGCGATGGCCGAGAACAGGGTGTCGCCGATCCAGACGAAGACACCGCCGGCCGGCTCGAGGAGGTGCTCGATGCCGTGCAGGATGTCGGCGCCGAAGTGCACACCCACCTCGCCGAGGTTGACGAGCAGCAGGTGGCCACCGACCCACAGCATCGCGACGGTGCCGAGGATGCTGATGAAGCGGAAGACCGCCGGCATCGAGCGCACGATGCGCGTGCCCGTGTGGCGCACGCGCTGGGACGGGTTCTTCGCCATCTTCAGGCCGATGTCGTCGATCTTGACCAGCAGGGCCACTGCGCCGTAGACGACACCGGTCATGATCAGGGCGATCACCGCGAGGATCGCGAGGGTGGTCCAGATGTCGAGGCCGGCCTCGAGGTTGGCGAGCGAGATCAGCATGATCTCCGTCGACAGGATCAGGTCGGTGCGCACCGCACCCCACACGAGCTTGTTCTCGTTGCGGGCACTCTCATCGGCGTGGCCGTGCTGCACGCCGAACCACTCGAGCACCTTCTCGGCGCCCTCGAAGCAGAGGTACGCGCCACCGAGGATCAGCAGGTACGGCAGCACCCACGGAGCGAAGGCGGTGAGCAGCAGCGCGATCGGGATGATGATGAGGAACTTGTTGGCGAGGGATCCGACGGCGATCTTCGCCACGACCGGCAGCTCGCGTGCGGGTGTGATGCCCTGCACGTACTGCGGGGTCACGGCGGCATCGTCGATCACGACGCCGGCGGCCTTGGCCGAGGCCTTCATCGCCGCGCTGAGGATGTCATCGACGACGGCGAGCAGTCCAACCGACATGTGCGTCTCCCTGGTGAGTGTCTGGCGGAGCAACTCTATCGACTGCGCACAAACTCACAGCGCGCTCACAGTCCCACGGGACCAAATCCGGCATCCGCCTGGTTCTTCTCTATGACGCTGCAGCCAGCCGCGTCGGACAAGGAGTCAGATCATGTCGAACGAGTACAGCAAGACCCCCGAGGCCGTCAGCGACCTCACGCACCTGCAGTACGAGGTCACGCAGGAGGATGCGACCGAGCCGCCCTTCCGCAACGCGTACTGGAACACCCACGACGACGGCATCTACGTCGACGTCGTCTCGGGCCAGCCGCTCTTCGCGTCGACCGACAAGTTCGACAGCGGCACCGGATGGCCCAGCTTCACCAAGCCGATCGAGGCCGATGCGGTGACCACCCGCACAGACCGTACGCTGTGGATGAAGCGCACCGAGGCACGATCCAGCGGTGCCGACAGCCACCTCGGGCACGTCTTCGACGACGGACCCCGCGACGCCGGAGGGCTCCGATACTGCATGAACTCGGCCGCCTTGCGTTTCATCCCGGCTGACAGCCTGGATGATGAGGGGTACGGTCGCTACCGTCACCTCTTCCCGATCACCACCTCTGAGGAGCAGTCATGACCGACACCGGAACCATCACCCGCACCCCCGGGACCGAGACAGCCGTGCTCGCGGGCGGCTGCTTCTGGGGCATGGAAGACCTCATCCGCCGTCAGCCCGGAGTGCTCGACACCCGAGTCGGCTACACCGGCGGCAGCAACGACCACGCGACGTACCGCAACCACCCCGGTCATGCCGAAGCCGTCGAGATCGTCTTCGACCCCACGAAGACGACGTACCGCGACATCCTCGCCTTCTTCTTCCAGATCCACGACCCCTCGACCAAGGATCGTCAGGGCAACGACATCGGCTCGAGCTACCGCTCGGCGATCTTCCCGCTCAGCCCCGAGCAGGAAGCCGTCGCGCGCGACACGATCGCCGACGTCGACGCGTCCGGGCTGTGGCCGGGCAAGGCCGTGACCACGATCGAGCCCGCGGGCCCGTTCTGGCAGGCCGAGGAGGAGCACCAGGACTACCTGATCAAGTACCCCAGCGGCTACACCTGCCACTTCCCGCGTGCGGGATGGGTGCTGCCGAAGCGCGAAGAGAACGCGACGGTCTGACTGTCACACCGAGAGCCCTTCGTCTTCCTGAGACGGAGGGCTCTTCTCCCCCCTGCGGTCAGTCCTCCGACAGGAAGGCCAGCGCGGCCTCCTTGAAGGCGCGGGATCCTGGGGCATTGAAGTGGTTGCGATCGGGGATCTCGAAGAACCGTCCCTGCGGAGCAGCCGACGCCAGGGCTCGCGAACCCTCGATGATCGCATCCTTCGACCCCGTGGCGAACAGGATCGGGCTCGCGGGTGCGTTCGACGGATCAGGGTCGATCGTGCGCGACGACCGCATCCCCTCCGCCAGCGCCACGAGCGCACCGAGGTCGTTGCCGGGCACACGCTCGGTCAGGGCGATGTAGTTCTGCGTCGTCGGATCGGAGACCGGCGTGCCGTCGGCCAGATACGCGCGCACCTGGTCGAGATCGAGCCGCGCGAGGGGGATGCCGTCCGGCACTCCGCCCAGGACGGCGCGGCCGATGCGGTGCGGCAGATCACGCACGACTTCCCACCCGACCCGGGCGCCGAGCGAGTACCCGACGTAGACCGCTTCGTCGACGAGGTACATGTCCATGACCGTCTCGACGTCGGTCGCGAGAGTGCGGATGCCGTAGGCATCGGCCTGATGAGGCTTCTCGCTCAGCCCATGACCCCGCTGATCGAGGGCGAGCACCCGATACCCCGCCTTGGTGAGTTCACGTACCCACCCCGTGAGCACCCAGGTGTCCCGCGCGCTCGACGCGAAGCCGTGCACGATCACCGCAACCGGAGCGTCGACGTCGCCCCAGGTGTAGGTCGCGAGGCGAGTGCCGTCGGCGGCGTGAACCTGCTGGGGTTCGGGCATCTGGGTCAGGTCGGAGAGAGGAACAGCCACGGCATCCATTGTGCTCCCCCTGCGATGCCTCAAGACGCCGAGACCCACCGGCCCCGAAAGGACGGTGGGTCTCGGTCGTCAGCGGCTGCGACTCAGAAGCGAGCGCGCAGCGCGTCACCCAGCGAGGCGTCCACGTTCGTCCAGTACTGGAAGAAGCGCTCACGGATCGCGTCGATCGTGAGGCCCTGGCCCTGACCGGTGAGCGTGTCGAGGAAGCGCGCGCGCTGCTCGTCATCGAAGACCGTGCGGTAGAGCGTGCCCGCCTGACCGAAGTCGTCGTCGTCGAGGTGCAGGGTCGCGGCGGCGCGGATCAGCTCGCCGTCGGACTCCCAGCTCGCCTCGACGCCGGCAGCCGGGTCGGCGGTCGGGCCGCCCGCAGCGCCGTACGAGTTCGGCGTGTACACGCGGTGCTCGGCAGGGTTGAAGTGGTACTGCATGTTGCCCTCGTGCATGTAGTTGCGCACCTCAGCCGCGTGCGGCTGGTTCACGGGCAGCTGGTTGTAGTTCGTGCCGACGCGGTGACGCTGGGCGTCGGGGTACGCGAAGACGCGGGCCATCAGCATCTTGTCGGGCGAGATGCCCGTGCCCGGAACCTGGTTGCCGGGCGAGAACGCCGCCTGCTCGATCTCGGCGAAGAAGTTCTGGGGGTTGCGGTTCAGCGTGAACGTGCCGACCTTGATGCGCGGGTAGTCCTTCTTCGACCAGGTCTTCGTCAGGTCGAACGGGTTGAAGCGGTAGGCCTTGGCCTCTTCGTACGGCATGATCTGCACGTAGACGTCCCACGAGGGGTGTTCCCCGCGGGTGATCGCATCGAACAGGTCGCGGCGGTAGTGGTCGGCATCCGATCCGGCGAGCTTCTCGGCCTCGTCGGCGCTCATCGCCTCGACGCCCTGGTTCGACAGGAAGTGGTACTGCACCCAGAAGCGCTCGCCGGCGGCGTTGACCCACTGGTACGTGTGCGAGCCGTAGCCGTTCATGTGGCGCCAGCTGCGGGGCAGGCCGCGGTCGCCCATGAGGTAGGTGACCTGGTGGGCCGACTCGGGGGAGAGGGTCCAGAAGTCCCACTGCATGTCGGCATCGCGCAGCCCGGAGTCGCCCAGACGCTTCTGCGAGTGGATGAAGTCGGGGAACTTCATCGCGTCGCGGATGAAGAAGGTGGGGGTGTTGTTGCCGACGATGTCGAGGTTGCCGTCGGTCGTGTAGAAGCGCAGCGAGAAGCCGCGCACGTCGCGCCACGTGTCGGGCGAACCCTGCTCACCGGCGACCGACGAGAAGCGCAGCAGCGTCTCGCTCGTCGCGCCCGGCTGGAACACGGCAGCGCGGGTGTATGCCGACACGTCCTCGGTGACGACGAACTCGCCGAACGCTCCGCCGCCCTTGGCGTGCGGGTTGCGCTCCGGCACGCGCTCCCGGTTGAACGACGCGAGCTTCTCGACTAGATAGCGGTCGTGCAGGACCGTGGGTCCGTCAGCTCCGACGGTGAGCGAGTGGGCGTCGCTCGCGACGGGGGTGCCCGTCTGGGTGGTCGTGGCGGGAGTGGTCGATGGGTCGGTCATGTTCTTCTCCTTCTGCGCGCAGGCACGTCGAGCATCCCGGCTGCCCGGGATCGGACGGCGGATGCTACTGCGCGGCGTTCTGGCAACTGGGGCACAGGCCCCAGAAAGTCACTTCGGCTGTCTGGACGGTGAATCCCCCCGCCGAAGACGGGGTGAGGCACGGCGCTTCGCCGACCACGCAGTCCACATCGCCGATCGCACCGCATTGGGTGCAGACGATGTGGTGATGGTTGTCGTCGATGCGCCGCTCGTAGAGCGCCGCGGAGCCTGCCGGTTCGATCCGGCGGATGAGGCCCGCCGTCGTCAGGTCCGCGAGGATGTTGTGCACCGACTGGATCGACGTCGTCGGGAGCACTTCGGAGACGGCGCGGAATACCCGCTCCGCATCCGTGTGGGCCATGGAGTCCAGTGCCTCGAGCACGGCGACGCGGCCCGCGGTCGCACGCAGCCCGGCACCGCGAAGTGCCGAGTCGAGTTCTGTCTCCATGCCTCGACTCTATCGTTTTTTTTAGTTATTCAAAAGACCGGCGTGTCGGCCGCGGGGGTTGCATCATCGTGACCCGTCCGTAGCGTGGAGGGATGTCCACAAGACGAACGGCCGAGATCGTACTGACCCTGCTGGCGGGCGTGGCGCTCGCCGGATGCACGGCCGGACCCTCGGATTCGGCGAGCGGATCGCCCTCGCCGTCGGTCACGACGCCTGCGCCCACCCCCACACCCGATGCAGCGAAGGCGGATGAGGCGCTGCTTCCCCTGCCGGTCGACGAGATCTCGGACTGGGCCGACACGGCAGTGCCCGGCAAAGACGCCGACGGATACAGCGCCGGCCTCTCCGGGTGGCTGAGCGCGAATACGTCCGCGCATCAGAAGTCCACCCTCGCGTCGCAACCGGCCGGCGTCTACCAGGCGCAGATCGCCTGCCGCGGCGACGGCGTCCTGACCGTCACCGCCGGAGACGTCGACGGGGACGAGTCCGCACCGGCGATCGTGTGCGAGAACGAGACCGTCGCGTTCGACATCGCCACCAGCGCCACCGGAATGCAGTTCGTGATGGACCTCGACGGCGCTCCCACGATCTACGCGCTGTCCCTGATCGCGCTGCCCTGACGCCCGGCGTCAGGACTCCGAGGGTGCGAGGGGCAGCTCGAGGCCGTAGTTCCACGACAGGATCGCGGGCTGCTCGCGGTAGAAGCTGAGCACCGAGACGGATCCGGCGTCGAGTGAGATCTGCGCGCCGAAGCGCGGGGCCAGCCGCAGGTACACGGCGGTGAGGATGCGGAGGAAGTGCCCGTGCGCGACCAGCGCGACATCGCCCTCGGCGAGGACGGGGAGAACCCGGGTGATCACTCGGGATGCCCGGGCGGCTACCTCCTCGACCGTCTCGCCCGGCGTTTCGCCGCGGATCACTCCGTGCGTGAAGGCGCTCCAGTCGTAGCCGAGCTCGGCGCGGATGTCCTTCGTGGTGCGCCCCTCGTATCCGCCGTAGTCCCACTCGACGAGCAGCGGATCGACCTCGGCGTGCAGACCGGCGAGCTCGGCCGTTCGGCGCGCGCGTTCGAGGGGCGAGCACAGCACGAGGGAGAAGTCGTAGTCGGCGACCAGTCGGCCGGCGCCGCGGGCGAGATCCTCGCCCCGTGCCGTGAGCGGGATGTCAGTGAGACCCGTGTGCAGACCCGCTCTCGACCACTCGGTCTCGCCGTGGCGCAGCAGGACGAGCTTGCCCGAGGGGTTGTCGGGGGCGGGACGGTCGGGCAGCGGGTCGTAATCGGGGAGCGCAGGCACATCGCAACCGTATGCCCCCGGGCTTTCGAATCGCGCACCTTGCAGAAATCGGGCTCCGGAAGTTGCAAAGTGCGCGATTCGAAGCGGGGCTAAGGGGCCGTCACGTCCGGGTGATCGTGAACCCGCCGCCACGCACGCGGACCCTGCCGCCTTGCACGGCCTGGCCGCGCTGAGATCCGTCGGCGTCGTACGACCGACCCGAGCCGGGAGCGAGCGGGGCTATCCGCTGATCGCGCCGCGTGCCGTTCGCATAGAGCACCCCGGAGCCGGATGCCGTGGCATACACGGCCGTGGACACGGCGGGCTGGATCACCAGAGCGTCGAGCCGCACGTCGCCGCGGCTCGTACACCGCACGATCACGGGCTCCGCGGGCAGATCGCCGCCGAGCAGCTGCGGCACCAGCATCCCGTCGGCTTCGGTGAGGCCGCGATCGCCGGTGCCCCCCGCGGGGGTGCGCGTGCTCCAGAGCCGCTTGCGACCCCGGAACACCTCCCACACAGCGTCCCCGGCATCCGGCTTCTGCCTCCAGACGAGACCATGCAGGATGCCGCCGGCCTCGGTCACGTCGAACTCGACCGTCTCGCCTGCGGGAACCCGCACATACGCGCCGCCCGAGAGGTTGCCCTCGCCGGTCCACGCCCCGCCCTCGGGCCGCACGACCTCGCAGCCCGCCGAGAGTCGCGCACTTTCGGCGTCGATGACCCGCAGTCCCGCGAACGATGACAGCCCCGTGATCGACGTCGCGATGCGTGCGATGTCGCGGTTCGAGTCGAGCAGCTGCATCGTGAGCAGCCCGTGGATCGTGGACTCCGCGCCCGAATTGCGGTTCACCCGACCATCGGTCTCGACGCCGTCGAACGTCACGCCGGTGGCTGGATCGTAGACGGGGATCCCGGCGGTGTTCGCTCCGAAGAACCATCCGGCGGCGAGCCCCGCCAGCACCCGCAGTCCTTCCCCGCCCACCGCGGCCGCGGCGACCGCCCCCGCCACGCGTCCATGCGCGCCGTACGCGATCTGCGCCTCGGCGGGCAGCGGTGCCCAGGCGTTATGCGGTCCGCCCGAGGCGAGCACCTGGGGCGTGAACGTCCCTGCGTCCGCCACGGCCGCTGCGAGCCACTCTCGGCGACGCAGCAGCGCACCCGCGCGAGCCAGCGCCTCCGGCGCGGCTGCACCCCAGGCGTGCCAGAACCCGAGCGACCCCGTCCACGGCAGCACGGCTCCGAACGGCCAGCCCTTCGTCGGGTCGGTGGCCATTGCGGCGACCCCCTCGCCGTAGGTCTGCAGAGCCTGACGGCTGCGCGCGTCTCCGGCCTCGGCCGCCGCGGCGAGCCCGAGCATGGCCTCGGCCGTGGCATCCGCTCCGCCGGCGATCAGCCAGGCGGGCAGATCGCGTCCGTCGCTGCGCACCCGCTGCCCGGCGCGCGACAGCGACTCGCGTCCGAGCGCATCGAGGGCGAGATGCAGCCGCGCGAGCAGGAATGCCGCGAACTCGGCATCCTCCCGGCGGAACGCCGCATATCCCTCGCCGAACGCCCAGACCGAGCGGGCGAGCCAGTACGACTCGGCGGAGTCCGACGGGTCAGGCAGCTCGACGGGGATCGCGCTGGGGTTCAGGGTGCCGTCCTCCTGCTGCCACAGCACGACCCGACCGGCGTTCGGTCCACTCGTGGTCTGCAGGAACGCCAGCGACCGCAGCACGGCACGCGCCTCGTCGCGGGCCTGGACGTCACCGGTCGCCGTCCATTCTCGAAGGAAGACGACGGCCGCGCGGGCGATGTCGTCGGCGTTGTAGGCGCCCTGCGTCCAGGAGCCGGTGGTCGCGTCTCTCGTACCTCCGCCGACCGGTCGATAGCCGCCGGCGCCGTCGGTGTCGGCATAGGTCCACGGCGCGAGCACGGTCGGCGAGGTGTCGATCGCGAACGTCGTGTGCGTGGCCGATGCGACCACGGGCACCTCGGCGAGCAGGAAGCGCAGGTGCGCGAGGTTCGTGAGCCGCGCACCCCCGCCCGGTCCGGCGGGCCGAGACCTGAGGGGAAGGCCGGCAGCGGAGGCCTGCGCTCCGGCCGGATCGAGAGGAACCAGAGCGAGAGCGGAGGTCGCGGCGGCGGCGGTCAGGAACGTGCGGCGTGAGATGGCCATGTCATCACTCCTCGCCGGTGCCCGAGTCGACAGCTTCTCGCAGTGCACGACCCCACGGCTGGGCGGGGTCATGGATGGCGACGGCCAGCGTCGTGTCGGACTGTCCGTAGTAGGCGAACCATTTGCCCTGGAATTTGACGAGTCCCTCGACGAACGTGACGTTCGAGACCAGACCGTTCATGTCCTCGAACGTCTGCGGCCTCAGCCACGGCTCCTGCAGGCGGGCGAGCACCTTCGTCGGCTCGTCCGGATCGATCGCGATCTGCCCGCAGCGGTAGTCGACGTCGACCGAGCCGTCGGCGTTCACCGTGCGGGTGGCACCGTTCGTCAGCATCACGAGCAGTCCGTTGTCGGTGACGACCGGAGAGGTGCCGATCTCGACGAGAGCCTCATCCCAGGTTCCGGGGGTGGGGGAGTACATCGGATCGGTGTCGGCGGTTCCCGGCGTCCAGTGGATGAGGTCGTCGCTGGTCGCCCAGTAGATACCGCCCTCGCCGAAGTACATCCACCACTTGCCGTGCATCATCACAGGAACGATGACCCCGGCCTTCGACCAGTTGAAACCGCGCGGGTCCATGGTCTTGAACGTGTCGAAGTCGTCGAACAGCGGGCCGTGCTTGGTCCAGGTCCGAAGGTCGGTCGAGGTCGCGAGGCACAGCTGCGCGCTGCGTCGATCCCACCCCGTGTAGGTCAGGTAGTACGTGCCGTCGATCAGGGCGATGCGCGGGTCCTCGCATCCGAAGGTCTCGTAGTCCTCTGACGGCGAGAGGATCGGCGCGTCCTCGCGTTCGAAGTTCACGCCGTCGCGAGACCTGGCGATGCCGATGTGCGACACGATGTCGTCGGCGTGCGCGCGATACAGCAGCACGACCTCGTCGCCGTCGACCAGGGCTGCCGGGTTGTAGAGGTTCGCGGATTCCCAGCTGTCGCCCTTGGGGCGCAGGATCGGGTTGCCCTCGTAGGGCGTGAAGGGTCCGAGGGGGAAGGATGCTCCGGTGAACATGGGGGTCCTTTCGAGTGGTCTGGGGAGAGGTCCGGTCAGCCTTTGACGGCCGCGCCGAGGTCGGTGGCCTGGAAGAAGCGCTGGAACACGATGAACAGGATCACGACGGGGAACGCGAGCGCCGTGGCGCCGGCGAGAATCGCTCCGTTCGGGTTCGCCGTCGACTGCGCGACATTGGAGATGTAGTTCGCGAGCGACACGGCCAGGGGCTGCAGCGACGCATCCTTCGTGATGAGGAACGGCCAGAGGAACTCGTTCCACGGACCGATGAACGTGACGAGCACCACCGTCACGAGCACGGGCTTGATCAGCGGGATCGCGACCGAGGTGAGCAGGCGGATCTCGCCGGCGCCGTCGATGCGCGCCGCTTCGAAGATCTCGACGGGCAGCGCCTTGAAGAACTGCACGAAGATGAACACCGCCGTCGTGTTGATGAGGAACGGCAGGATCATGCCCATGTACGAGTCGCCGAGGCCGTAGTTGCGGGTGATCTGCACGTAGAGCGGGATCATCAGCAGCTGGAAGGGCACCATCTGCACGAGCAGCATCAGCACCCAGATCACGCCTCGACCACGGAAGTCGAGTCGCGCGATCGCGTAGCCGGCGAGCAGACCGAAGACCACGGTGCCCAGCAGCACTCCCGCGGTGAAGATCAGGGAGTTGAGCAGCGAGCCGACGAGATCGATCCGCGAGTCGATCGCGAGGAAGTTCTCGACCGTCCACCCGCTCGTCGGGAAGAGCTCGTTCGGCGAGTTCGTCGGGTTCTCCTGGAACGCCCCGACGAGCATGAAGTAGAACGGGAAGGCGAAGCCGATGGCCGCGATCGTGAGCAGGACGATGCTCAGGATGCGGGGCAGTGAACGCGTGCGTCTCATGGTCATCGCTCCCTGGTGGCGCGGTTGGCGGCGAGCGACAGCATCCCGACCAGGATCACGAGGATCATGCCGATCGCGGCCGCGGTGTCGGGGTTCTGCTGCTGGATGCCCAGCTGATAGATCAGCAGCACGGGCGTCGAGGAGGCGCCGTCCGGGCCGCCGCCGTTCGTCAGCAGGTAGGGCTCGGTGAAGAGGTTGGCTCCCGTGATGATCGACAGGATCAGCACGAGCGTGGTGGCGCTGCGCACGCCCGGGATGGTCACGTTCCAGAAGCGTGAGAACGCCCCGGCGCCGTCGGTCTCGGCCGACTCGTAGAGCTCCTTCGGCACGTTCTGCAGAGCTGCGAGGTACAGCAGGATGTAGAAGCCCAGCTGCTTCCAGGTGACGTACAGCGCGATCATCGGCATCGCCAGCCCGCTGTTCACGAGCCACGACGGCTCGGGGGCGAGCGGACCGAGGATGGTGTTGATCAGACCGTTGCCCGAGAAGAGCAGCATCCACACACCGACGAGCGAGACGCTCGCCGTCAGGTACGGCACGTAGAACGCGACGCGGTAGGCGGCGACCCAGCGGATGCCGGTGTTCAGCGCCGCGGCCAGCACGAGCGAGAGCACGGCGGTGAGCGGCACGTTGATGACGAGGAAGATCAGCGTGTTGCGGAACGACCCGAGGACTCGCGGATCGGTGAGCACCGTGACGAAGTTGTCGAAGCCGACGAACGGGCGATCGACCTCGACGTTCGGAGCGGTGAAGAAGTAGTCGTGGAAGGCGATGTACACCGCGAACCCGAGCGGGAACGCGAAGATCGCCAGCACGAACACGAGGTAGGGCAGCGCGAACAGGCCGCCGATCGGCTGCGCACCCAGGATGCGGGTGCG
>JAZBLP010000090.1:0-13958 GCA_037033305.1 Actinomycetota bacterium
CCCCTAAGCAGATCGCAACTCCTCGTGGGCGCGAGGTGGCCACCCAGTGGCCATTTCCTGGCCACTCGGCGCCCACCCCGGGGCGTTGGTTGTCGCGAAAAAATAACCAGTTCAGAGGGTACTTTATGAGTTGCACCGCAGCCCACTTCCACCTACTCTCCGAGCATGCACTATGAATCAAACGACGAACCAAAAATCCCAGCGTCTGCCCACGACCATGACGCCGCACACAGCCGGCAGGTGAAGCTGCACGCCCTCGACCGCGCTCTGTCTCGGCTGGTCCCGGATAGCGATTGGCTGCTTGAAGGGGTGACTAACCTTGCGCGCTCCCTGACCCCCGTTGTTCCCGACAGCCTGACGATCGAGCAGGAAGAGTGGCTCATCAGGTCCGATACGTTCACCCGCGCTGAACTGGAAGAGACCCGCCGAGGTGTCGCCCGAGGACTATTTCAACTCGGCGCCATAGAGATGTTCCTCGGGCACGCCAGCAGGACGTTGTCGCTCGACCAGGCGTGCGGCTTCCTCGGCATGAGCCATACCGAGATCCTTAAGGAAGTGTCGGCAGGAAGACTTTGCGCCGCGACGATAGGTGACGCGCTGCGTTTCCCCGAGTGGCAATTCGATCCGCGATCACCATCGAAGCGCCTCCCCGGTCTCCCCGAGGTGATTGCCGCTGCGTCTGCGGAGGACTGGATGAGCTTGTGCTCGATCATGCAGATTCGTCAGGAGGACCTGGTGGGAGAAGGTCCGATGACGCCAGCGGCCTGGCTGAGCGATGGCGGCCCTGTAGGCGCTGTCGTTTCCCTTCTCGAGGATGAGGCTTCACAGTGAACAGTAGGGGCCGACCCACAACTCCGAAACTCAGCCGCGAGTATGAGTTGGAAGACTTCGTCGAAGCTAACCCTCATGTTCTGGGAGGGCGGATACTCATCATCGGACGGCAAGTTCGAGTCGCGGAGGGACGTATCGACCTCCTTGCGATTGACGCGAAAGGATGCCTCTACGTGATCGAGTTGAAGCACGGAGCGACGGAGCCCACCGTCCTGGCGCAGGCCGCTTCGTACGCGCACTCGGTAGCGGCGCTCAGCGCTGAGGCACTCAAGAGTCGAGTGAGTACCTACTGGCGACACGCCAGCCTGCAAACGGCTTTTGAAGAGCACTTCGATCGCCCATTTCCGCGCAGTGGTCTTCACCCCGTTCGCCTGATCATCGTCGCTCGATACATCGACGGTGTAACCGCTAGAGCAGCGTCGCTGCTGAACCATGAGAAGCTACCAATCCGAACCTTCACTTTCACGGAGCGTGGTGATTGCGTCGATGTCGTCGAGTGCGGACTGGGCATCCTGAGTCCTGAGGTCAGGTCCGCTCCGTGGACTCGGCCATTTTTGATCAGCGGGACTCATCTCTCGACGCAGCTGCCACGAGACGAGGATGTTCGCGAGTTCTGGAGCGCGTACTCCCGTGCATTTGTTTGGACGATCATTCCCGTGACGTTCATCCATCTCGTCTATCTGAGCTGGGTAGAGGACGAGATTGCTGAACGACGCCACCGCCGCCACTACCACCTCGGTCACTTCGCGAAGGCCCTGCTCGGAATAGTCAACGAATCCAACGAGTGGACCCGGGTGGAGGCTGTGGTCGGTGACCAGATGGACACACATGAGCCGCTGGTCGACCTCGTGCCAGATTGGCAGCGTCCTGCTAAGGGAGCGAAGATGGCGGCGTACCTGCGTCTCACCAAGGGCAGAAAACGGCAATAGGCGCAGGGATGGCTGGTCCATCCCGCGTCTCGTGTTCCAACGGTAGAAGGAGAATCCGAGGCCGTCGCACAGCGGCGCCCCCAGCCCGAGCTCAGCGCCCAGTGCCCAGTGCCCAGTGCCCAGTGCCAGAACGGTTCGAGAACCCCCGGGGAGCATCCGCTCCTCGGGGGTTTTCTCTGGCGCACACAGGTGAGTACCGTTTCCCCGGTACGCATGGCGGGTCCCCTCGCCTCGTGAAAAACCCAGGTCGCGAGCCTCTTACGGGGCTTCGGAGCCAAGCACGCTGGGTGCGCGTACCGGATTCGGTACCACTTTCTCTGAGGCGCTTTTGGCTGTTGACCTGGCGAAAGGTCGCGAAGTACCGAATGTACCGCGCTCCCGAGCGCACTATATGCGTGTGCGCGTGCATGCGCGCATGTGTGTACTTTCTACGAATTCGCGGTACCGCCGGTACTCCACCCCTTCTTTCTCTCTTAATTCATTGAAATATCAAGGCAAAAGCACCCTTCTGGCGTACCGTCGTTGAATTTCGGCGCTCCCCATCCCCGGTACGCGCAATCCTCACGTGCTTGGCGTTCTTGCCTCTGACCTGGTGTTCGACGATGCGCACCGGTACCGTCGATGAAATCCCAAACTCGGTACTTCGACAGGTTTACGTCCTGCGAATTGGAAATTGGTACACCTCTGGAGGCCGAAAATGAACACACCGAGCAAACCCTCGAACCAGCCATCGGCGAATTGAGGTGCATCCGCCCCGGCGTGCCAGCGACCATAGACGAGCTTCACGCTCTCACCGTCGCACAGGAGAGCGTGGGTGAACTCCTCCGCTCCTGCGTGGCCCAGCTCCGCTTCAGCCACTCGTGGGATGAGATCGCCGAAACGCTCGGGTGTAGCCCGCGAGCTGCTCGGCTGCAGTACGGCCGTACCTTTCGCACGCCCGCCCAAGAGGTCGGTGACTTCTGGGATGAGTGTCGCGATCGATTCGCTTGGCCATTCCTGCCGAACGAACTTCTCCACCTTGCATACCTCGCATGGGTCCGCGAGAACCCCTCCGATGAGGCGCCGCTTCGCCCCAAAGCGTTCGCCCGCCTGCTTCGAGTCCGCGCCGAAAGCTCGAACCAGTGGGCTTACACCCGCGCACGAGTCGGAGCGCGCTCTGTGCTCGACGGGAGCCTAGCCAAAGAGCTGGGCTATGAGGCCCCCGGCAGTGCCGTTTACGGCCTGCGCCGGCTGTGAGACCCGCGTCCTCGCCGACTGATCTGATCTGCTGACACAACCCGAATCGAGAGAGCCCCATGACTGACACGACCACTCGTGACACCCCCGTATCTGACTCCCTTCCGCGCGACATGCGCATCATCATCACGACGGCGCAGGTTCGCGCACAGGATCTCCGCGACGACGACTTCGTCCTCATCGACAACCAGTGGCGCGCAGCGTTCGACGTTCACTTCGCCAGTGACAGCGTCATCAACATGGTGACGGGCGGGGACGACGACCGAGCCAAGATGGCTGCGGAAATGGCCGCTGTGCGCCTAGACGCCTATCGGGACGGTGCCGACGGCCGGAGCATCCAGAGTCACGTCAGCCGCCCCGGCATTCGACCGGCGCTGTTCCTGGCTTCGCGGACCACGGTGGCTGTCAGGACGTCGTCGGGCGAATCCGGCATGCAGCCGATGCCCACCACTTCGGCCATCGCGGCGCTCCTGGACACGAACGAGTACATCGCCGTGCGCTGGGTTCGCGATGAAGCCTCTGATGGGAACGAGATGGAGGACGCGTGGGCTGTTTTCCGCCGCTGGGACCTCGTCACCATCCAGATCGAGAAGACGGTGGCCGCATGACTGTGCTCCCCAAGCTCGACACGTTGCCTGGCGTGATCGGCAGTCGCCGCGTACCGACGGAGTACGACATCGAGACGATCAGCCGCGCCGGCATCACGATCGTCACCCTGATCGATGACCGGTGGCGCCGCTTCTCGGGGCTCACGCTGCGCAGTGCGTACCGTCGCGCTGAGGCCGGCCAGGATCCCCGCGATCCGATCCATCACCGGCCATATCCGGATCCGCGAGAAGTGTCATGGGGCCCCGCCAAGCGTGGTCCTCTGGGGCGTCTGCTGAACTGGGCCGCCCGGCGGCGCTAGCTCGCCCGGCGGCGCTAGCTCGCCTGGAGGCGCTAGCTCGCCTGGAGGCGTTCGAGGAACCCCTTGAACGCCTCCTCGGCGGCCTCCTTCGAGGGGTGCTCTCCGAGCATCACCCGGTGAAGCGGCATCCCCTCGAGCTTCACCTCGGCCTGCGCCTCGAAACCGTTCCCCATGTTGCGAATCACCGGCATCACGCTCACGATGTGATCCGCGTTGATCCACATCGACGGTGCCTTGCCTGTCGGGTCGGGTAGCTCGAGCAGCTGCATGCCCCTCACCGTATAGACCATCCCGGCATCTGGCCATCGAGCCGCCGGCGCCCTCGACTTGCAGGAGAGAAGATGCCACTCACCCAGATCCCTCGCGACGCCTGGGGGCACGACCCTGCAGAGCTCGATGCGCTCACACCAGATGACGAACTCTGCCGCATGTGCGGGAGCTGGAAGTGCGCGGAATGCGGCACCGTCCGAGGAAGAAGGAATCGATTCAGCGCGAGCCCGCAGCAGTGCCCGACGTGCAAGAGCCTCGACGGTCAGATGGAGCCTACCCGGCACCGTCCCGGTCGAGTCCTGGACTGCCACCTCATGTTCCTGCGGCTCATCGCTGGTGGACTCGCGCCCCGCTACCCGCTCAACGAGCCACTTCCCGCTGCAGCCTTGGCGCTCATCGCCAAATCGCTGAGCGCGAAGCAGCCCCACTTGCTGCGCTGCTCGCGCGTGACGAGCCTGGCATTAGGTAGACTGGTCTACCTAGAGAAGGGTCGCGCATGCCTGGTGAGGTCGCCGCACGAACGAGGTTGTTGGACGCCGCGGGGCGTCTGTTCTACGCAGACGGGATCGCGGCCACGGGCATCAACGCGATCACCGCCGCAGCAGGGGTGGCCCGGATGAGTCTCTACAACAACTTCACGTCGAAGGACGATCTGCTGTCGGCCTACATCGAGGCCCGCCACGAGGAGTGGCTGGCGCTCTACGCGGCGCGAGCAGGAGGCGCTGCCGATCCGAAGCCGAGGGTTCTCGCTGTCTTCGATGCCTACATCGATCATGCGGAGCTGGAGTACGACCACGGCTTCCGCGGGTGTGGACTGCTGAACGCTGCAGCGGAGCTTCCCGTGGGCTCGCCTGGCCGCGATGCGGTCCGGCGCCATAAGGAGCAGGTCGAGCAGATCCTGTCCGATCATCTAAGTGCACTGACCTCACCCGCTGAAGCTCGTGCGCTGGCGGAGCACTGCTCGTTCCTTCTCGAGGGTGCGATGGCGCGCGCCGGACTCGAAGGGAGTTCTCAGCGGCTGGAGCACGCGAAGCAGCTCGCCGCGCGCATGATTGGTGCTCTGTGAACCGGGGGCGTTTGGCCGGGCTCGCAGCGATCACGGTCACGTCAGTGTTGTGGGGCACGACCGGAACGGCGGCGACGCTCGCACCGGGTGCGGGTCCTCTCGCTATTGGGTCGGCGGCGTTGGGTATCGGCGGTCTTCTGCAGGCGGTGATCGCCGTCCCTGCGTTGCGCGCCGAGTGGATGGCGTTGCTTGACCAGCGTTGGATTGTGGTCATCGGCGCGGTCGCGGTCGCGATCTATCCCCTCGCGTTCTACAGCTCTATGCACTCGGCCGGGGTCGCTGTTGGCTCGGTTGTGTCCCTCGCGTCCGCTCCGCTCGCCTCCGGAATCCTGGAGAGGGTTGTGGATCGACGTCCGCTGAGCCGGTGGTGGATGCTTGCCGCGGCGCTGGGGGTGATCGGCAGCACGCTTCTGTGCGTAGCAAAGATCGAGGACCAGGCGAGCTCGGCGTTCGACACGGTTCTGGGTATCGCGCTCGGTCTGGTGGCCGGGGTTACCTATGCCACCTACTCCTGGGCATCGCACCGGCTGATGATCGGAGGTATCAGCCGGGGAGCATCGATGGGTGCGGTGTTCGGCGGTGGTGGCCTTCTCCTCGTGCCGGTCCTCGTCCTCACCGGTGCTTCGCTGCTCGACTCGGGTCAGAACCTTGCCGTCACCGCGTACATGGCGCTCGTGCCGATGTTCCTTGGCTACCTGCTGTTCGGATACGGGCTCACGAAAGTGTCAGCGAGTACCGCCACCACCGTCACCCTCACCGAACCCGCGATCGCGACGGTCCTTGCCGTCCTGGTCGTCGGTGAGCGTCTCACCGTCCTGGGGTGGGTCGGTCTCGTCGTCATCGCGGGTGTGCTCGTCATCCTGGCTGTAGCGCCCACGAATGCCGATCCGGTTTCGGATGCCGCCACGATCGGCAGTCGTCGCCCGTCCGTGTCAGTCGATGGGGAGGGTAAGGCGAAGGCCCAGGGTGGTGTGTACCCCGTCGACGCGGCTGCTGCTCCGGAACGCTGATCGTGCCCCGGCCGCCCCGTAGCTCCAGCATCCGCCACGCACCACACGGCGCTCTCCGTCTACGGGGCCGGTGGGATCAGACGTGTCGAGGTCTCGGAGATCCGCGCGGTACCAGTCGCGGCACCACTCCCACACGTTGCCGTGCATGTCATACAGCCCCCAGGGGTTGGGCTCGTAGCTACCAACGGTGGTGTGCTGGCGGTATCCACCGACCTCGGGCGTCTGGTTGTGCTTGTACCTGCCGATGTGGTCCATGCTCGGGCACTGCCCGTTTGAGGTCATGTCCATCCCGTTACTGAACGACGTCGTGGTACCTGCCCGACACGCGTACTCCCACTGCGCCTCTGTGGGTAGGTCCCACTGCATGCCGCTGCGCTCCCGGATCACACCCAGGAAGGATCCGCGGTCCACGTCCTCGCTGCGCGGCCAGATAGCCCCCGCCCCCTCACCGCGGATCATCGGATAGGTCACCCGCTCGACGGGCCGGAGGGCACCCCGCAGAGCGGAGGGATTGTCGCCCATGAGCAGGCTCCATTGCGCCTGCGTCACGGCGAATATGCCGATGTAGAACGGCGCGGTGAACGTGATCTCACGCTGGCGCTGATCAGCACGATAGCCGGGCTCACCCCGACCGGTACCCATCGTGAAGCTTCCAGCGTCAACCCGGCGCATCACCAAGAGCTCGCTCTTATGAGAATCATCCCAACCGCCGGACGGTGGTTCCGCCAAGTAGGTGGGCGCCTCATCGAGGGCGTGGAGATTGAAGACGGCGTATGGGCCCAGCTTGTCTGACACCTCTCGAATCTACGCGGCGTACAGGCCGACCCGCGCCTGCCGAGATCGATCCCTTTCGGCGTCGCAACCAGTTGCGTCGACCAGGCGAGCGACGCGCCGGGGATTCAGCCACCGATACCCCCCTGCCGAAATCTGGGCGCGCCGAAACGGCGAATAGTGCCTCTGCGAATACTTCTCTCCGCCGACAAGACCGACGAGCTGATCCGAGAGTACGTCGCTGACGGCGGCAAGCCCGAGGACTGGTGGAAGTCGTGGTCAGGCGCCTACTCGATCGCCCCGACGCAGGATGCCCCGATCGTCAGCGACCGTGGCGAGGGCCGCATCCTCGAGCTCGTGCGCTGGGACTGGCAGAAGCCGGCGAACCGCCCCAAGGGCGGTCCGGTCATAAACGCTCGGATGGAGAAATTGGCCAGCGGTTTCTGGGCGGCCGCCTTCAGTGCTGCTCGATGCATCGTTCCCATGCGCGGCTACTTCGAGTGGACCGGCGACAAGACCCCGAAGACCCCGCACTTCCTGCATGGCGAAGGCATGCTCTCGGCCGCCGGCCTCACCTGGTCGATGGAATTGCCCAGCGGCGAGAAGTCCCGCTGCTTCGTCGTCATCACCCGCGAGGCGCGCGACGCGAGCGGTGAGGTACACGACCGAATGCCCGCGTTCCTTACGCCCGACACCTGGGATGCCTGGCTGACACCGGAGAAGCTCACCGGCGACCGCAAGACGGAGACGCTGGCCATGCTCGAGCACACCTCGAGCGACGTCGCCTCGACCATCCGCGAGCACATAGTCGACCGCAAGGTCAGCAACTCGCGCACCGTCGATCCAACCGACCCGACTCTGCTGGAGCCGGTCGCCTGACGGCTCAGCAAGCTGAGGCCCGGCGCTAGAGTCACACCATGACGCTGCCACCTGGACTCGATGTCATCGAGGATGCGATCGCCATGCTCACCGGTGAGCGGTGGGCGATCGTGGATGCTCCGAACCACGTGCCCTCTCGGCCTGGCCTGTACGCAATCTACGGCGACGAGACAGCCTGGCGTGAACTCGGCCTCGAACCGCGCACCCAGCTGCCGCTCTATGTCGGCAAGGCCGAAGACAGCCTCGTCACCCGAGAGCTCAACGGCCACTTCGCCGCAAACCCGAACCTCTCGCCACGCACAGGCAGCTCGACCGTTCGACGATCGTTCGCCGCTCTCCTGCGCGATGTCCTGGGTCTGCGAGCGGTCCCGAGGAACCTCAGCAGACCCGAGCGTTTCCCGAACTTCGGCCTCGCAGAGGGCGGTGACGCACGCCTGAACTCGTGGATGCATGAACGCCTGACACTGGCGGTCTGGCCGGCACCGCCAGCGCGTGATTGGTCGCTGGAGGACGTCGAGACCGCGGTCATTCAGCACTTCACGCCCCCGATCAACATCTCGAAGAACCCTCGCAAGCTCGCCCGGCTGAGTCACGCCAGGGCAGCCATGGCAGCCGAAGCCTCGAAGTGGCGCGCGGAGACGGCGTCATGACGACACAGTGGATCTACGAACCCTCCTCTGACGGGTTGGCGCGTTTCGTGCTGGGCGTCGTCGGGACCAGCCCGCTCGTCTGCTTCGGCATCAACCCCTCCACCGCCAAGCCCGGCGATCTGGATCCCACGGTGACGAGGGTGAAGAACTTCGCTGCTGCCCACGGGTACGACGGCTGGACCATGCTCAACGTCTACCCGCAGATATCGACGAAGCCCGTAGGGATGCACCGGCAATATGACCCCAAGCTGAAGTCTGCGAACGAGCACCACATCGCGGCCGCGATCCAAGGTCGTCCGACGCTGCTCGCTGCGTGGGGCGGGAACATGACGCGGCGGCCGTACCTGTCGGGGCTACTCCGCGACATCTTGACGATCACCAATGCCTCGGGCGCCCAGTGGCTCTCTCTCGGCTCCCCCTTGAAGGCTGGCCACCCGCCGCACCCCTCTCGGCTCGCGAACGCCACACCTCTCGTTCCGTTCGACATGGACGCGTATCGCTGGGCGCGCACACCGTGACGACCACGCGGGTGGATCTCGAGATCACTGTCACACCGCGGGAGACGCTCGTTTGGGCACCGACCGTGGAGGCCGCCCAGGAGCTGCGCCGCTCGCTCGCTGATGACGGCTACCTCGTGCTCGACGCCGACCCGTTCGAGCTGACCAGCGCCGGTCTCATCCCTGAGGGCGCGCACCTCGAGTTCGATCCTGCGCGGATCTTCAACGTCGCGATCGGACCCAACGCGAACGCGACCCTTCAGGCGCTGGTCGACTCCGGTCACACGCTCGTCTGGCACCGCTGGCAGACGCGACTCGCGCGCAAGGTGTGGGGCGTCAGTATCGCGATCCCGCGGCGCAGCCGGCCGCGAACGGTCGGTATCGAGAGGGCGACGCACTTCGGTACGAAAGTGCGCAGTCACTTCGGGCTCGGCCTGAAGATCTCCCGCGACACATACGCCACGATCAACAAGCGCTCCTCGATGCCTCGCTGGTCACGGGATGAGAACCCGGATGCGTGGGACCGGTTGAATCATCTCTACGACGACGCCGAGCACCGCATCCTCACCGACGAGTGGTGCGAAGCGCACCGCATCGACGCCCTGGCGAACTTCGACATGAACATGGCTCACTTCGCCTCACTCGACCCCGTCGAGTTCGAGACCACCCTGCAGGCGGCCGTCGACAGCCGCCCGAACATGGTCGAGGTGACAGATCTCGCCGAATGGGACGGCGAACCCGGCGTCTACATCATGGTGCTCGACGAGTACCGACAGGTCTACGTCGGCGCGTCGTCCGAGACGGCAGGCATCGCCAAGCGCATCCGCCAGCACTGGACCAATCAGAAGCAGTTCGACCGCCTCATCTGGGGCAGCGTGGAGACATCGATCCTGTCGATCGACAGCTTCCGCGCCCTCGACACCACGCGCATCTTCGCCATGGTGACCGGAGCGTACTTCGACGAGGAGAGTTCTCTCCTCAAGCAGTTCCCGTCGAAGTTCACGCTCAATCGCATCATCGGCGGGAGTGATGCGGCACGGTTTGCAGGCCTTCTCGGCATCGACGCTGTCATGCGCACGCGCGAGATCGACCCCGAGCGGGATGTAGAACCGAAGGGCACATCAGAACCGACTCCTGATATTGCGACCACCTGAGCACCCGAACGGAGACACCGTGACTGACCCAGAAGACCAGGCGCGTCTCGCACGTCTCCAGGAGATCCGAGACGGTATGGAGGCCCTTCGGATCGAGGCTCTCGCGGAACGCGGGGGCAAGACCTCCACGACCGAAGAGACGCTCGAGTTCATTCGGCGACATGGCCTGGCCGCGGGCGGCCCCGCTACATAGCCTTGATCCATGACAGTCAAGATCCTCGACGGCGCTACCTACTCGATCATCAAGCGCGCGCCCGAGCCCGGTAAGCGCGACTACGTGTGGGTCGGGGACAACGGCAGCGAGATTGAGCTCACCGATGAGGAAGCAGCTGAGCTTCTCTAGGACAACAACCGCGTCGAGAATCGATCGCTATCGGCGGCGACCATGCGGTAGTCCGGCGCGAAACCTCTGAGCACTGGCGCCGATGTCCGGTCGCAGGACGCATCGCACGATGGATGAGGCGGTGATGCGGGGCGCCCAGAGCGGCTACGACGCCTGATCGGGGCCTTCGCCCGCCGTTGCCTCGAGCTCGCGAAGCCGCTTCAGCTGCGTCCACGGCCAGAACGCGATCCATGCGATCGAAACGATCGAGCCACCCATGATCATCGAAGCGACATCCATGCGGTCCACGCTACGGACTCGGCGTGCCCGCGAGCATCCCCCGCGCGACGGATTGCCTCGCAGCCGCAAGCTGACCGTTGCCCAATGCCGCAGTGCGACGTACCATTACTAATGCATTAATAATCGATCTAGGAGGCTCGCTATGGCCGCTCGACCCATCAGCTTCGCCGTCGAAGAGTCGGACATCGCGCTTCTCCAGGAGCTCTCCGACGCATTCGGGAACGGCAACAGGAGTGAGTTCCTTCGAGTCGCCATGAAGGAGTTCAAGAAGAAGCTCCGATTCCAGCAGATGAACGATCTCAGCGCGGAGGCTCGCGAGGAGCGCGGCGGCCGGGTGTTCTCCACGGAGGAGACCCTCAAGTTCATCGAAGACCTGGGAACATCGTGAGCGACCAACTGGCTCCGATCGCGGTCGTCTACGACATCAACGTCTACCTGGACCACATCCGTAGCGGTGCTGGCATGCTGCTCCCCGACAAGCTCCCCTCCCCCTCCGCCGCATCTGACGCGCTCTCGCTCGCCTTCGACCAGCAGGTGCGGCTCTTCGCATCCCCGCACATCCTTCGCAACGTCCATCGCCTGATGCTCGCCTCCGGGCAAACCGAGCGACTGACGACCAAGTACATCGAGTTCATCGCCGAAGCCTGCGACGACTCCGGCGGGGCGATCGTGGAACCGGTAGTGCGCGACTTTGCCATCGGCGACCACGAAGACAACAACATCCTGGCCCTCGCGAAAGACCCTGCCGTCAACGCTGACGTCGTCGTCTCCTCGGACCACCATCTGACCGATCTCGGTCCTGCCTGGAACGGGCGGCTGATCATGCGGCCGCGCCAGTTCACCTCCCACATGGTTCGTGCGGCTCCGCAGTCAGCGCCCAGCCACACTTCGACTCGGACACCCCCTCGCTCCACGCCTGTCCCGCCGGCCACTCCGCAACGACGTGCGCCGCGACTCACGGAGCGCTTCCCCGAGCTTCGTGACGTTCAACTCGACCGACCCGGACTCGACGGCGCCGCCGATCATCGAACTGACGACGACCGCCAGCTGTAACCGCCTCTGAACCACGACCTCAAGAGCCGCCTGGACACTGCGTCTTGGCGGCTCTTTCGTGCGCCCGAAGGACGACGCCATGCCTGAATCCAAGCCTCTCGACCCCAAGACCGCCCGGCATATCCGCGCCCTCGTCGTTACTCAGGACGACGCCCTCAAGGGCCGCCCGTGGCGATCGCTGAAGGAGATCAAGCGGGCCCTGAAGGCCGGCGAGATCACCTGAGCTGCGCCGGACGCTCACCCCGCACACGACCTCGAGGAGACACCGATGGTTCTCATCTACAGCACGACCCCGCACGACACTGACGAGATCGTCTCGTTGCGCAAGACCATCAACGACAACGAGGCTGCGTTCTCGGCGTTGCGCTCGGTCCACAGCGTCGACCAGCGCCGGCTCGCCAACCAGTACGACGCCCTCATGGCTGAGCAACGCCCGACCTACCCCACCGAGGAACAGCTTCGCGCGCTCGACCTGGTCACGACGCTCGTGCGTGACGACATCGGCTACGGCGACCACCTTGGCGCACCCCGTGACGTCGACCGTCAGGTGGGGCACGCGCTGCCGCGATCGGTGTCGTTCTCCTCTTCCGCGCACCGGATCAACATCTACACCCTGGCGCCATACCGCGCGATGTCGACGCTTCATGCGTGGGCGTTCACCGACCACGACATCCAGGCGTTCCGGGACGAGCTGAAGAAGCGCTCACTCCGCATCGCATCGGAATGGGAGCACGAGGACGGCGTCGCATTCCAGGTGTTCGACGCTCGGGTGTAGCTCGACCTCGTCGCCAGCGGGATGCCTCGCCTGAGGGAGGGAAAGCTGAAGCGAGGCATCCCGGGCGACGTCGTTGCCCGCCGACGCCGCGTTGCCAGGCGGAACGCCCCCCGGCGTCGCCTGACCCAACCAGGATGCCCGGGAACGTGGTCGTGCGCTAGAGCTCATTCTCGGTGCGTGCCCGAGGCTCCGACAGTGGGTGACCCGAGTCCTCGCATGCCATCCTCGGCGGCGAATTGTTGGACCGAGGCTAGGGTGAGCACATGGCGACTCTCCACTACGGGCCCTCCGTCGACCCGATCCACATCGAGGACCGGGCCCTCGCGCATCTGAAGATCGTCATCGCCACCAAGCTCCGCCGCAACGAGAGCTTCACCCTCTCCTGGAAGCACCCCGACGGTGAGCCCGGCGGCCGCTCCACGATCTGGATCCACCCGTCGATCCCGTTGCGGTTCGTCTTCGATGAAGAAGAACCGCCCTCGATCAACATGAAGTGGGTGGAGCAGCTCATGCACACCGCAAACTCCAGCGGCGGGATCATGCTCGTCGACGAGGTCCTGGACACCCCCGAGATCGGAGCCGCCGGCTCCTAGAGCAGGTGCCGGCTCCTGGGACTCGGAGCGCGACAGCACGGAGCCGTGTCCGAGGCGTCGTAACCCACCCGATGTACTGCTGTCAATGACGTAGTCCCGATTTTCTGACAGCGCTGGTATGGGGGCATGAGTGACGAGCAGGCAGACGTGCAGACGATGGTTCAGACCGAGATCGTTGTCGACGGAATGAGCAGTCTGCTGTCGCAAGATCAGGACCTGGACAACCTGATGAGTCGCATCGAGGCGGCGACGGCGACGTCTGGACGCTTCGTGGCCTTCACTGTCGTCGGTAACCGCATGATGCGGGTGCTGGTCACCCCTTCGTCTCGCGTCGCGATCAGTATCTCCACCGTGCAGTTCGACGCACGCGACACCGGCGACACCGACGCCCCCTATGGCGGGTACTTCGACCTTCTCTGACAGCGGGCTCGAGCCTGCCAGGACCGAGCCCGCGCAGATCGACCCCCGCGGACGCAACATCCGTGAGACGCTGAAGCTACCACCTAGCGAGCATCTCGGTCGCGCCTCTTGGCACGGGTTCCCGTGGCGAACAGAGGAGCCCATCATGGGCAAGTTCATTTACGAAGGCGGACCGAAAACCGAGATCGAGGACCGCGCACTGACGCACCTCCAGCTCGTCATCACGTCGAAGCTCCGCCGCGGCGAGCCGTTCAGCTTCACCTGGCGAGAAGACATCAGCATCGGCGGCGGGCGC
>JAZBLP010000091.1:0-13955 GCA_037033305.1 Actinomycetota bacterium
ACCTGCGGGTGCCTCGGATCGTCGCGTCCGAGGCACCCGCTCCCCTTTCTCAGCTGGAGGCACCCATGGTGCGATTCCTCGTCGTCCCGCAGTGGCAGGGCTCCCCCGCCGCGCGCGCGATGCTGCTCGTCGACGGCGCATCGGCGATCGCCGGCGACCTTCCACGCGCCGCGACCACAGTTCTCGACGTGCCTGTGGAGGCCGGCGAGTCCCTGGGTACGGGCGTTCGACGGCTCAGCGCTCTCCTTCGCACGAGAGAGCTCGTCGAGACCAGCATGACGGCCGACACCGTGATCATCGGCGGGGACTGCAGTGTGACGGTCGCCGCTCTGGCGGCTCTTCCGGGAGGCACCGACGACTTGGCCGTCGTATGGTGCGATGCGCACGCCGATCTGCACACGCCGGACACCTCGCCCTCCGGCGCGTTCTCCGGTATGGCGCTCCGCGCGGTACTCGGCGACGGAGAGCCTCAGCTCTCGCTCTCTCCCGGGATCCCTCGTGATCGAGTGGTCGCGGTGGGAATGCGCAACCTCGACGACGCCGAGGTCACCGCGCTCGATGGCCTCGCCCAGCTCTCGGTCGACGATCTGGAGTCGCCCGACTCTCTCGCCGACGCCGTCGAAGCGACCGGCGCACGCCGCGTATGGGTGCACATCGACGTCGACGTGCTCGACCCTGCGGAGATCACCGGTGTCTCGTCCCCCGCACCTTTCGGACTTTCCCCCGCGAGTCTGAGCGCCGCGATCCGCGCGCTGCGGTCCCGTGTGCCGTTGGCCGGTGCCACCATCGCGGGCTTCGCCCCTCGGTCACCCGCAGACGCGGTCGACGACCTCGGCGCCCTGCTCCGTCTCGTCGGAGCGGTCGCGTGACTGTCGACTGGCGGCCTGCTGCCGAGCTGGCGGTGGCCCGCGGTCGGAGATTCGACCGACGGATCCCCTCGTTCCTCCTGCGTTCCCCCATCAGCCGGATCGGCTATTGGTGGGGCACAGCCGTGGGCTGGGCCTGGGGGTCCCTGTGGAGCACCGGTCCGGTGGAACGGCGAGCGGGGCTGTGGGTGTTCCGAGGGATGCCGAACTGGACCTTCAACCGCGGCGGAGTCTGCGTCGGCGGCTGCTTCCTGACGGGCGACGCCGATCCGAGCGACGCCATGCTGCGACACGAAGCGGTTCACAAGGCGCAGTGGCTGCGCTACGGGATGCTGCTGCCGGTGCTCTATCTCTTCGCAGGCAGAGATCCGCTGCGCAACCGTTTCGAGATCGAGGCGGGCCTGGAAGACGGTAACTACGTCCGCCGCAGCAGGCCGCAGCCGTAAGCCGTACGTCGCCGACGCGCTCAGCGCTCGACGGGCAGGAGCCCGAAGCGCTCGGGAGCGTAGATCTGAGCAGGCTGGATCTCGAGCGCGCCCGTCAGGTGCTCGACGATGTCGGCGGTGCCGAGAAAGCCTCCGAGGAGGGTGACGTGAGTCTCGAGTTCGTCATCGCAGAGCATCTCGTCAGCCCACGCGCAGGTCGCTCGGGCGAGGGCCTCACCGGGTGCGCACGCGCGACCCGTTCCCGGTGCGCCTGATCTCTGGGATCGGGCGAGCCACGTGACGGTCATGCGCCCAGGGGCTTCGATGACGCTGATGTCCGATGCGTCGGCGACCTCGATGAAGATCCGGCCCGACGCGCACAGCGGCAGCGTGGCGAGGAAGACCTCGAGCTCGGTGAGCGAATGCTCGTCGGCCGTCACCAGGTGGTGAGCACGACGACGTGCGGCGCGGCGCTCGGCACGCGTGCTGCGGGTCTCGAGGAAGGTCTCCATGATGAACCCAGCATACAGCACATGAAGGGTTGCCTAACCTTGCTCGTGGACCTCTTCCACCAGGGCGCTCCGCAGAGCGTCGAGCTCTCGATCCGTCATCCCGTTCGCGCGCAGATAGCCGGCGGCCGAGCCCCATCGCTCGTCGATCTGCTCGAGCAGCGCCCGCATCACCGGTGCCGGCGACTGCGTGGCCAGGGCGACCGCGTGCACCGCCTGCGGATGCTGCGACCTCAGGTAGGCGGCGATGCGCTGCGACCGCTCGGCGGGCAGCAGCGACTCCGTAAGCGCATAGTCCGCGACGATCGCCTCACGGTCGGCGCCCACGGCGGCGAGCGCGAGCGCGACGGTCACCCCGGTGCGGTCCTTGCCGACCGTGCAGTGGACGAGGGTCGGCTCCCCCTCGGCGATGATGCGGATCGCGGCGACGAGCCGATCGCCGCTCTCCTCGAGGAGGTGCACGTAGAGATCCTCGAGGCTCGTATCCGTCTCGAAGAACGACCGCACGGATCCGAGGAACAGCGGGAGGTGAGTGGTGTCGGGCCCCTCGATCTCGGTCGGCTCCGCGGCGACCTCTTCGCCGTCGCGGAGATCCACGATGTGCGCGACGCGGCGACGGACCTCGTTCACACCCGCCGTCGTCGCGGCCGAGAGCTGGCCGGAGCGCAACAGCACTCCCGAACGGATCCGTCCACCGTCCGCGATCATTCCACCGACGTCGCGGAAGTTGTTGACGCCGTCGATCTCGAGAACGCTCACGCCTGCGCCTGGCCCTGCGGTTCGCGTGGCGGAACCGGGTATCGTCCGGCGATCACGACTCGATTGAACGCGTTGATCGAGATGCAGGCCCAGCTCAGCGCCGCGTACTCCTTCTCCGTGAACACTCCGCCGACCCGGTCGTACACCTCGTCGGAGATCCCTTCCTCGGAGATGAACGTGAAAGCCTCTGCGAGCTCGAGCGCGGCTTCCTCGCGGTCGCTGAAGACATCGCTCTCGCGCCAGGTGGCGATCTGCATGAGCGTGTCGGTGTCGATGCCCGCCTTGAGCGCGCGATCCACGTGCAGACGCGTGCAGTAGCTGCACCCGTTGAGCTGCGACGAGTGGATCATCACGATCTCCTTGAGCCGGTCATCGATCCCGTTCGCTGCGCAGATGTCTCCGACGGTGCGGGCGAAGGCGTCGAGCGCCTGATACGCCGCCGGCTCGGTCTTTGAGAGGTGCACTCGCGTCTCGCTCATGGCTCAATGATATTCCGTTGTGCGGTCGCGCTGGCGATCCGGTCATTCTCAGCGAGAATGCACATTGCCCCTTCTTTTGCCTCACGCGTAGGCGTAACGCGAGGTCATCAGGCGCCATCAGTGGACACAATGCTCCGGCATTTCGTCACCACCCCGAAAGCAGAGCAGAATATGCAGGTGGCGATCGACACCAGCGAATTCAGCTATCTTCCCGCGCAGGCGCAGGCGTTGGGGGTCGCCGAACCGTCGGTCCGACGCGTGACGCTGCCCCTCCCGGACGGCCGGCAGGTGAGCGCACTCCGATTCGGAGACGAAGCGCCGCGGGTCACGCTGCTGCACGGCGCCGGTCTCAACGCGCACACATGGGACACGACAGTCCTCGCACTCCAGCAGCCGGTGCTGGCGATCGACCTCGCCGGGCACGGCGACTCGTCGTGGCGCGACGACCTCGACTACACCCCGCGCACGCTGGCGACCGACGTCGCTGCGGCGCTCGACGCCTGGAGCGACGGCCCCCAGCTGGTCGTCGGCCATTCCCTCGGAGGCCTCACCGGCGCAGCCCTCGCGGCCGCCCGCCCCGACCTCGTCTCGGAGCTGATCGTGGTCGACATCACCCCCGGCATCGACACGTCAGCCGGACCCGCCGCCCTGCGCGAGTTCTACGCGGGTCCGACAGACTTCGAGACGCGCGACGAGCTCGTCGACCGCGCGATCTCCTTCGGGTTCGGGGGCACCAGGTCGGACACCGAGCGAGGCGTGTTCCTGAATACCCGCGTGCGCGCCGACGGCCGCGTCGAGTGGAAACACCACTTCGCGCACCTCGCGGCTCAGACGCTCGCCGCGCACGACCGAGGCGACGTCTCTCAGCCGTCCGCACTCCACGCCACAGGATGGCAGGACCTCGCGCAGACGACGGCACCCGTGAGGCTGATCCGCGCCACCGACGGCTTCGTGACCGCGGCCGACGCCCAGGAGTTCGCCGACCGTCTGCCACACGCTCGCGTGACCCCCGTCCACGCCACCCACAACGTCCAGGAGACGGCACCCGGCGAGCTGGCGGCGTTGATCTCCTCGTCGCTCCCGACTCACGGATTGTGACGTTCCGTTCCACATTCCGCCCTCACCCACCCGACACATCCCTAGGCTCGATCCACCGGCACACAGCAATTGCCGCCCCGAGAGGAAACAACCCATGTTCCGACGTACGCGACGACTCGCGCTGATCTCCGCCATCGCGGCGAGCGCCATCGTCCTCACCGCCTGCTCCGGTGCCGCAGAACCCGAGACCACCGCGCCTGTCGGGGAACCCGATCCCGACGCGACGCTCCAGGTGGGACTCGTCCTCGAGCCCACCAACCTCGACATCCGTCACACCAGCGGTGCAGCGCTCGAGCAGATCCTGATCGACAACATCTACGAGGGTCTCGTCAGCCGTACACAGGAGAACGAGATCGTGCCCCGGCTCGCCTCGGACTACAAGGTCTCCGCGGACGGACTCACCTACACGTTCACACTCAACGAGGGGATCACGTTCCACAGCGGGACAGCACTCACCTCGGCCGATGTCGTCGCCTCGTACGAGGCGGTGCGCACGGACGCGACCCTCCAGGGGAATGCAGAGTTCGCAGCAGTGGGGTCGATCACGGCACCCGACCCAACCACCGTGCAGATCGTGCTGACGCAACCGAACCAGAACTTCCTCTTCTCGCTCACCGGCCCCGCCGGTCTCGTCTTCCAGACCGGTGACACCACCGATCTGAAGACGGCCGAGAACGGCACCGGACCGTTCACCCTGACGCGATGGAACAAGGGCAGCGCCATCACGTTCGCCCGTAACGACAGCTACTGGGGCGATCCCGCGGGAGTCGCCGAGGTCGAGTTCCAGTACATTCCCGACTTCACGGCGGGCGTGAACACTGCTCTCGACGGCGGTGTTCAGGTGCTCACGGCCGTGGATCCGAACCTCGCTCCGCAGCTCGAGGACTCGGGCGACTTCTCGCTCACGACGGGCCGGACCACCGACAAGGCCACACTCGCCTTCAACAACGCCAAGGCTCCACTCGACGACGTGCGGGTGCGCGAGGCGCTGCGTCTCGCGATCGATCACGAGGCGCTCGTCGAGGCGGTCGGATCGGGCTCGACGCTCTATGGCCCCATCCCCGAGCTCGACCCGGGCTACGAGGACCTCTCGGATGTCATCTCGTACGACCCCGAGAAGGCGAAGGAACTGCTGGCTGAGGCCGGTCAGGAGGATCTGGAGCTCACCCTGACGATTCCCAGCTTCTACGGGACGACGGTACCGAAGGTGCTCATCTCCGACTTCCAGAAGGTCGGCGTCACCCTCGACGTCGACTCCGTCGAGTTCCCGACCTGGTTGGAAGACGTGTACACCAACCACGACTACGACCTCAGCTTCGTGCTGCACGTCGAGCCCCGCGACTTCGGCAACTTCGCGAACCCGGACTACTACTTCGGCTACGACAACGCCGAGGTGCAGGGCCTCTACGCCGAGGCCCTGGCCGAGGTCGATCCCGACAAGTCCGCGGATCTGCTCGCCGAGGCCGCTCGGATCGTCTCCGAGGACCACGCCGCGGACTGGCTGTACAACGGTGCGACGATCACGGCCGTGAGCCCGCTCGTGACCGGATTCCCCGAGGACTCGATCAACTCGCGCATCAACCTCGCCGGCGTCACCGTGGCGACCGAGAAGTGATGACCCACAGGTCGTGATCCGCTATGTGCTCGTACGGGGAGTCCTGCTGATCGCAGGGCTCCTCGTGTCGAGTGCGCTGATCTTCCTGACCCTGCGGGTCTTCCCCGGCGATGTCGCGCAGCTGATCGCGGGAACCCAGGCCTCCCCCGCCGAGGTCGAGACTCTCCGCGAGTCCCTCGGCCTCAACCGCCCTCTCGCGGCGCAGTACGTCGAGTGGATCGGCGGGATCTTCCGCGGCGATCTCGGCACGTCCCTCCTCTCGGGTGCGTCGGTCGGTGAGGAGCTGCTCGAGAAGGCGCAGGTGACGGTCCCCCTCGGCATCCTCTCGCTCCTCATCGCCGTTCTCATCGCGGTGCCGTTCGGCGTCCTCTCCGCCCTGCGTCGGGGCGGCCGCGGAGGCACGGCGCTGAGCGTCGGCGCGCAGGCCCTCGCCGCGGTTCCCGTCGTCTGGGCCGGCATGATGCTGATCGTCGTGTTCTCGGTCTGGCTCGGCTGGCTGCCGCCGCAGGGCTTCCCTCGCACCGGCTGGAGCACACCGGGGAAGGCGATCGAGTCGCTCCTGCTGCCCGCCCTCACGATCGGCATCGTCGAAGGCGCGATGCTCATGCGGTTCGTCCGCAGCGCCACGCTGCAGGCTGCGGGGCAGGACTTCGTCCGCACGGCCGCAGCCAAGGGACTCACGCGCACCCGCGCGCTCATCTCGCACGGCATCCCGGCGGTCGGGCTCTCGATCATCACCGTGCTCGGGCTGCAGGTCGCGGGCATCATCGTCGGTTCGGTCGTCATCGAGCAGCTGTTCACCCTCCCGGGTATCGGACGGATGCTCGTGGCCGACGTCGGAACGCGCGACCTCGTCAAGGTCCAGAGTGAACTCCTCGTCCTCACCGGATTCGTGCTCGTGGTCGGTTTCGTCGTCGATCTGATCCATCGGGCGATCGACCCCCGGCAGAGGGAGGCCTGATGTCCGGCTGGCTTTCGAGGCTGTGGCGCACCGCGACCGGTCGATTCGGCCTGATCGTGGTCGCCGTCGTCGCTCTCAGCGCACTCGTGTCGCTGTTCTGGACGCCGTTCGACCCGCAGGAGTCGAATCTGGCATCCCGCTGGGGAGTCCCGGGCTGGCCGCACCTGCTCGGCACCGACGACACCGGCCGCGACATCCTCAGCCTGCTCATGGCGGGCTCGCGCACGACGGTCTTCGTCAGCATCGGCTCCGGCATCGTCGCCACCCTCGTCGGCATCGCCCTCGCCGCCCTCGGCGCGCTCACCGCCCGCTGGATGCGCGAGACGATCGCCGTGCTCGTCGACATCCTGATCGCCTTCCCCGTGCTGATCATCGCCATGATGATCTCCTCGGTGTGGGGCGGATCGCTGTGGGTGGTGATCTGGTCGGTGGGCATCGGCTTCGGCGTGAACATCGCCCGCGTCACGCGACCCGAGCTGCGCCGGGTGCAGCAGAGCGACTTCGTCCTCGCCGCCCGGGCGTCGGGCCTCACGGCCGGACAGAGCCTCGCGCGGCACCTGCTGCCCAACGTCGCCCCCGTGTTCATCGTGCAGCTCTCGTGGTCGATGGCGGTCGCCGTGCTCGCCGAGGCGGGGCTGTCGTACCTCGGCTTCGGCGCATCGGTGGTGGAGCCGAGTTGGGGGCTGCTGCTCGCCGACCTCCAGCGGTACATCGGCGTGCATCCGCTCTCGGTCATCTGGCCGGGTCTCGCGATCACGATCACGGTGCTCGCCCTCAACCTCTTGGGCGACGGCCTGCGAGAGGCCACCGATCCCACGCTGCGCCATCGCGCCGCCGAGATCCACACGCCGGCGGTGATCGCATGACCTTGGAAGTGACCGACCTCGTCGTCCGCATCGACGGCCGGCCCGTGGTCGACGGCGTCTCGTTCGAGGTGCCGGACGGATCGCGCCTCGGGCTGATCGGCGAATCCGGCTCCGGCAAGTCGCTCACCGCACTGGCTGTGCTGGGTCTTCTTCCGGACGGCGCGGTCGCCGGCGGCAGCATCCGCTGGAACGGCACCGAGCTGATCGGGATGCCCGATCGCGAGCTCGCACGCCTGCGCGGCGACGAGATGGGGATCGTCTTCCAGGAGCCCCGCACCGCACTGAACCCGATCCGAACGGTCGGGAGGCAGATCGCCGAATCGATCCGCATCCACGAGGGCATCGGTCGACGAGAGGCCCGCGAGCGAGCGATCCAGGAGGCGGCTCGCGTGCGCCTGCCCGACCCGGCGTCGATCGTCGATCGGTATCCGCATCAGTTGTCCGGCGGTCAGAGGCAGCGGGTCGCGATCGCGATGGCGCTCGCGTGCCGGCCGCGCCTGCTCATCGCCGATGAGCCGACCACCGCTCTCGATGTGACGATCCAAGCCGAGGTTCTCGCTCTGCTGCTGAGCCTCGTCGAGGAGCAGGGCATGTCGCTCGTGTTCATCACCCACGACCTCGCCGTCCTCGCACAGGTCGCCGACCGGGGGGTGGTCCTCGAGCACGGGCAGGTGGTCGAAGCGGCCGCCGTGAGCGCGCTCCTCACCGCCCCGGTGTCGCCGATCACTCAGGGGCTGCTCCGCGATGCGACCGCCACCCTCTGGCGACCCGAGGGAGGCACGCGATGAGCCTGATCGAGGCGCGGTCGCTGCGGCGCGACTTCGTGGTCCCGAAGCGCTCCGCCTTCGAGCCGACGCGCAGCCAGACCGCCTTGGCACCGACGGACCTCGACATCATCGAGGGGTCATCCGTCGGGATCATCGGCGAATCCGGGTCGGGAAAGTCCACGCTCGTCAGGCTGCTGCTCGGACTCGACCGACCGACGTCGGGCACGGTGACCGTCGACGGAAGAGCCGTGGATGCCGCAGCATCCGCACGGTCGCTGCACTGGCTGCGCCGTCAGACGGGGCTCGTGTTCCAAGACCCGTACGCGTCGCTGGACCCCCGGATGACCGCCGGCCAGATCATCCGCGAACCCCTGTGGGCGCTCGGCATCGAGGGAGATCATCGCGCGCGCGTGCGCGACGTGCTCGAGCAGGTCGGCCTCGATGCCGACATGGGCGACCGCTACCCGCACGAGTTCTCAGGCGGGCAACGGCAGCGGATCGCATTGGCGCGAGCCATCGTGCACCGGCCCCGCATCCTGGTCGGAGACGAGCCCCTGTCGGCGCTGGATGTGACCGTTCGAGCTCAGATCCTGGAGCTCCTGATCGAGCTGCGCCGCAGCGCCGACCTCACACTCGTCCTGGTGTCCCACGACATCGGCGTCGTGCAGAATCTCTGCGACACCGTGGTCGTGATGAAGGACGGCGAGATCGTCGAGCGAGGTTCCACCGCAGAGGTGCTCCTGCGCCCGACGCACGACTATACGAAGACTCTTCTGGCGGCGATCCCCGTGATCCCCGCTCCCCCGTCGTGAGTGCGCGCGTCAGCGTCCCGAGCTCGTGCTGAAGAATCTCCGTCGACGACTGGGACGCAGCGCGCGGCGCATGTAGACGGTGCCGAGGTCGCGGCCGAACTTGTGGCCGACGCGACCCATGCGACCCGCCTCGACGAAGCCGAGCTTCGCGTGCAGCCGAATCGAGGCGTCTGCCTTCGTGTCGCTGATCACGGCCACCATCTCGCGGATGCCGAGCTGCTCGCACGCGTCGATGAGCGCCTGCAGCAGTGCGGCCCCCAGGCCTTTTCCGCCGGCTCCGGGACCGAGGTAGATCGAATCCTCGACCGTGTACCGGTAGGCGTTCTTGCCCGCCCACGGCTGCGCCAGCGCGTAGCCGATGACCACGCCCGCCGGTGAGACTGCCACCAGGAAGGGCAGGCCGAGCTTGCTCAGCAGTGCGAACTTCTCGCGCCAGTACGGGATGCTGCTGCGCCGCTCGTCGAGGGTGACGACCGAGTTGCTGACGAAATGGTTGTAGATCTCGCGCACGTAAGGGAGGTCGCCCGAGCGTGCGGGGCGAATCGAGTACGAGAACACGTCGGGTTCGGGCTGCGGGCGCAGATGGCGCGGCAGCACACGGCGGCGATCACCGGGCTCGAACTGCATGCGATCAGCTTAGAGGGGGCTCTTCGCCGATGCGCCAGTCGATCGGTCTCGCACCGAGTCCTTCGAGCAGCTCGTTCGCTCGCGAGAACGGCCGGGAGCCGAAGAACCCTCGCCGTGCGGAGAGCGGAGACGGGTGCGCCGAGGCGATCACGGGTGTGTCGCCGAGGAGGGGATGCAGATTCGCGGCGTCCTTCCCCCACAGGATCGCAACGAGCGGCTCGTCCCGAGCGACGAGCGCACGGATCGCGAGCTCGGTGACCTTCTCCCACCCCCAGCGGCGGTGTGATCCGGCTTCGCCGGGCCGCACGGTCAGCACCCTGTTGAGCAGCAGGACACCCTGATCGCTCCACGCGGTCAGATCCCCGTGCGAAGCGGGCGGGATGCCCAGGTCGCTCTCTAGTTCGCGATAGATGTTCCCCAGGCTGCGCGGCAGAGGCCGTACGTCGCGGTCGACCGCGAATGACAGGCCGATCGGATGCCCGGGGGTCGGATACGGGTCCTGACCGGTGATGAGCACCCTGACGTCGGACATCGGGCGCTCGAACGCGCGGAGCACATGATCGCCTGCAGGAAGGTACCCGCGTCCTGCGGCCTGCTCCTCCCGCAGCCGCTCACCGAGAGCGGTGATCGTGTGCTGAGCGGGGGCGAGTGCGTCGGCCCACTCGGGATCCATCATCCCGTCGCGGGCGAGCTCGGCGAGAGTGCGCGCGGTCATCCTCAGTCGATCGGTCGCACGCGCAGTGGTCCGCGGGCGAGAAGATGGTTGGCGGACTGCGCGACGGGTCGCATCGTGATGAGATCCAGGTTCACGTGAGCCGGTGCGTCCAGCGCGTAGGCGATCACGTCGGCGACGTCCTCCGCACGCAGCGGCGCCTCGACTCCCGAGTAGACGGCCTCTGCCGCGACCGCGTCTCCACCCAGACGGTTGAGCGTGAACTCCTCGGTGTGCACCATGCCGGGAGCGATCTCGGAGACGCGGATCGGCTCCCCGTTCAGCTCGAGACGCAGGGCATGCACCAACATCGCCTGCGCGGCCTTGGCTGCGTTGTAGCCGCCGCCGCCGGGGTATGCCACCTGGGCAGCCGTCGACGTCACGAATACCGTGTCGGCGTGTCCGTCCGACGCGGCGGCCCGACGAAGCAGAGGCATGAGCCCTGCCACCAGCCGCTGGCTCGAGAGCACATTCGCGTCGTACATCCACTGCCAGTCGTCGGTCGATGCATTCTCGATGCGATCCGTGCCCCGCGCTCCGCCCGCGACCTGCACGAGAGCGTGCACCGGCCCCGATCCATCGAGCTCCGCCACGAGCGCCGCGACGGCCTCCGGGTTCGTCAGGTCGCACGCGATCGTCGAGGCGCCGGTCTCGGCAGAGAGCGCCGCCAGGCGAGACGCCCGCCGGGCGACTCCGACGACCTCCCAGCCCCGGGCGCGCAACGCGCGCACCGTCGCCTGCCCGATACCCGAACTCGCACCCGTCACCACTGCACGCCTGTTCACCATTACTCCACCGTACGATGTTCCGGCGCGAAAGGCCGCCGCGCCTCGTCGGGGCGCATCAACGCGCCGCCTCGAGAGCTGCTGCGCGCGACCTGACCTCCCAGACGAGGACGAGTGCGACCCCGCCTCCGCACAGCACGAATCCGGCGACCGTGAGCATCGTCAGAGGCTCCCCCAGCAGGATGGTCCCGGCCAGAGACGTCGTCGGGGCGATCAGGAAGAGCAGCGCCTGCAGGGTCGTGATGCCGATGCGCTTCAGCAGCCACCAGTACAGGCCGTACGCGGCGAGAGTGGGGAAGATCGCGGTCAGCACCACGGCGAGCCAGAAGGTTCCGGAAGCGGGCGGAACCAGTGTCCCCGTCGCCGCCGCGATCACCACGAGCAGCGCCGCCGTCACTGTCACATGGATGGTCAGCGTCACGAGCACGCCCGTCTGCACCCCGCTCTTCCGTTGCAGCAGGGTGCCGACGATGAGGCACACCATCGCGATGACCGGGAGCGCGTATGCCGCAGGTGGCGCCTCAGTGGCGCCGAGCTGCGATTGGACGACGAGCAGCACTCCTATCGCGCCCACGCCGAGCCCGGCCCACTGGACTCCGCGCACTCGCAGACCGAGGATGGGCCCGACGAGCACGGCCACCACCAGCGGCTGCACCGCATCGATCAGAGCCACGGTGCCCGTGGCGATGCCGGCGGCGACGGCGCCGTAGACCGTGATGCAGTAGCCGAACTGCGCGAAGATCCCGATCGAGGCCTGGATTCGCAACTCGTGTCGGCCCATCCCGCGCGCCGCCCCCGTGACGACGACGAGCGCCAGCAGCGCGACGGCCAGCGGCGCGAACCGCCACACGAGGAGCGTCAGGGGCGAGACCTCGACGGTGGCGAACGCCGGGATGATGAACCCCGAGCTCCATGTCACGACGAACACCGCCGCGGCGGCCACCGTCGCCGAGATCCTAAGTACACCGACCTGTTTACTCATGACCATGACTATACAGACTGGTATAGTCATGGCATGACCTCGTCCGTTCCCGAGCTCGCCCCCCTCACCCCCGGAGGGCAGCGCGTTCTCGACGCCGCGTCGCGACTGTTCTACGAACGAGGAATCCACGCAGTGGGCGTCGACACGATCGCCGAGGCGGCGGGGGTCACGAAGAAGACTCTTTACGACCGCTTCGGGTCGAAGGAGGCGCTGGTCGTCTCCTACCTCCAGCACCGGGATGCGCGGTGGCGGGATCACGTCGCCCGCCAGCTCGCCCGCGTCCCCGACCCGGGCGCCTCCCGAGTGCTCGCGGTCTTCGACGCCGCGATCTCATGGTCCGACGAGAACAGCCCGAAGGGATGCAGCGCGATCAACGCCCGCGCCGAGATCGGCGAGGGGAACGACGACCACCCGGTGTTCCCCGAGGTGTCCCGTCAGAAGGCCTGGCTGCTCGACCTGTTCGAAGAGCTGTGCAGCGAGGCGGGCCTCCCCGATCCGCAGGCGATGGCACAGGCCATGATGCTGCTGTACGAGGGTGCGATCGTCACTGTCGGGATGACGACGTTCGCCGAGCCCTTCAGGGTCGCCCGCGTGTGGGCGGCCAGGCTGCTCGGTCAGGCCTGACGGACGCGCTCCCCGCTCGGGTTCCCGCGCGCCTTCGTTACGTCACATTTCCCGCCCACTGTTGACAACTTCCGATATTCCGTACTGTCTCATCAACGACATCAGTCGAATCGACCTTCCAACAGTTCCAGGGGGAACACATGTCCGCACCCGAGACCTGGCGTTTCGAGACCAAGCAGATCCACTCCGGCGCTGCTCCCGACCCCGTGACCAAGGCCCGAGCGACCCCGATCTACCAGACCACGTCGTACGTGTTCGACAGCGCCGACCACGCCGCGAACCTCTTCGCCCTGGCTGAGTTCGGCAATATCTACACCCGCATCCAGAACCCGACGCAGGACGTCCTGGAGCAGCGGCTCGCCGCGCTCGAGGGGGGCACCGGCGCCCTCGTCCTCGCCAGCGGTCAGGCGGCGTCGACGTTCGCCGTGCTGAACATCGCGCAGGCCGGCGACCACATCGTCTCCTCCAGCTCGATCTACGGCGGCACGTACAACCTGTTCAAGTACACCCTCGCCAAGCTCGGCATCGAGGTCACGTTCGTCGAGAATCAGGACGACCCCGAAGAGTGGCGCCGCGCGGTGCGACCGAACACCAAGCTCTTCTTCGCCGAGACCATCGGCAACCCGCAGATCAACATCCTCGACATCCGCACCGTCGCCGATGTGGCGCACGAGGGCGGCGTCCCGCTGATCGTCGACAACACGATCGCGACCCCGTACCTGATCCGCCCGTTCGAGCACGGCGCCGACATCGTCGTGCACTCGGTCACGAAGTTCCTCGGCGGCCATGGCACCACCATCGGCGGCGCGATCATCGACGGCGGCACCTTCGAGTGGTCCAAGAACGTCGAACGGTTCCCCGGCCTCACCGAGCCCGATCCGTCGTACCACGGCGCAAGCTACACCGCCGCAGTCGGCGACCCGCTCGCCTACATCATCAAGGCCCGAGTGCAGCTGCTTCGCGACCTCGGCTCGGCCATCGCGCCGCAGAGTGCCTGGAACCTCATCCAGGGAATCGAGACGCTGTCGCTGCGCATCGAGCGTCACGTGCAGAACGCCCAGGAGATCG
>JAZBLP010000092.1:0-13635 GCA_037033305.1 Actinomycetota bacterium
GGCCACGGTGGAGACCGAGTTCACGTTGCCGAGCACCGGGAACTGCTCGCCGCGTGCCTCGACATCTCGCGCGTTGCCGTCGAGCAGCGTCGCACCGACGACCTGGTACCCGGAGGCGCCGATCGGGTGCAGAGTCCGGATGACGTACTCGACGTCGTCGCGGTTGCCGACGACGAGCGTGCGCGAGGAGAAACGACCTCGCGCACGCTGCGCCGTCAGCCAGTGCCGCCACGCCCAGCGCGTGACGAGCAGCGTGAGGACACCGAGAGGCAGGCCGACGAGCAGCACGAGCTGCATCGTCTGCCAGCCGAGCACGACGCTGAGCATGGCGATGATCCCGAACGCCAGTCCGCTCGCCTGAGCCACACCGCGGTACTCGGTCGCGCTGGCGCGGAACAGGGCTGCGTCGCGGGTGTGCAGCGCGCCGAGCATCAGATACCAGAGCGTGGCCAGCAGAATGCCGTTGCGCAGGGCCTCTTCCCCTGCGACACCGGTCATCACCTGGACCACTGCGGTGATCCCGACCGCGAACAGGATGACCCCGGCATCCGTTATCTGCAGTCGCATCCGATACCGCCGCTCCCACTGGCGGCGGCGCTCCAGCGTTGCGGACACGCGCGGTGTGACCACCGTGCGCGTGACCGACTTCGCGGCTCGCGGAGCGGAGACCGGCGTGAAGACCGAACCCGCGCGAGTGATGCTCAGAGCATCCTCGACGGAAGTCATGCCGAGGCCCCTTGAGCCTTGAATGTACGCAGAATTCCCCAGTGCGCCATAGTTTCCCCAGATTTCCCCAGACCACGGACCCCACGTCCATGGCATCGTCTGCGTTCCCGACCCCTCGGGTCCTGCTGCATCCGTGATCCCAAATCACGAGTTGCGGTCACCGTCCCACACGGTGTTGCTGGCAGCAGGCACTGCAGACTTCGTTCACTCTAGCGGAACCAGACGTTCAGCGGAAGATAATTCACGGGACTGGACCAACCTGCATTCCGGTACATCTGCTTAGTCGGTGAGCGGCCCCCGATATTCTGACCGCGTGACCACCACCTCAGTGCCTCGATTCCACCTCAGCCGCATGGTGCCGAGGGATCCGGCTCAGCCTCACCGCACGGCCAGCACGCTCGAGCTGTTCTTCGATCTGGTCTTCGTCGTCGCGGTGAGCATCGCCTCCGCCCAGTTGCACCACGCGCTGAGCCACGGCGACTTCGTGCACGGAATCACCTCCTACGCGATGGTGTTCTTCGCGGTCTGGTGGGCGTGGATGAACTTCACCTGGTTCGCCACATCCTTCGACACAGACGACTGGTTGTATCGCGTCACCACCATCGTCCAGATGGGCGGGGTGCTCGTGCTGGCCGCCGGCATCCCCGCCGCGTTCGAGGAGGGGGACTTCACCGTCCCGGTGATCGGTTACATCGTCATGCGAGCGGCCATGATCGCGCAGTGGCTGAGGGCCTCGCGCGGCGCGGGGGATCTGAGGGCCGCCGCGCGTCGGTACGCCATCGGGATCGCCGGCGTGCAGGTGCTGTGGTTGCTCTTCCTGCTCGTCCCGTCAGGTCCCCTCCAGCTCGTGGCCTTCGTGGTCTTCGCTCTCGTCGAGGTCAGCGTGCCCGTCTTCGCCGAGCACCGCAGACAGACGCCCTGGCATCCGCACCACATCACCGAGCGCTACGGACTGTTCACCCTGATCGTGCTCGGCGAGAGCCTCCTCGCCTCCGCCAATGCGATCATCGACGCGAAGAACGAGCTCGACTCCTTCGTCCCCCTCATCTCCATCTCGGTACTGACCCTGGTCGTGACCGCTTCTCTCTGGTGGATCTACTTCTGGGCGCCGCACCACAGAGCGATCACGTCGTTCCGCCGCTCGCTCCGCTACGGGTACACCCACTACTTCGTCTTCGCTGCGGCAGCCGCGTTCTCGGCGGGGATCGAAGTCGAGCTCGACGTCCTGATCGGCGAGAGCCACCTCTCGAACGTCGTGGCCTCCTTCACCGTGACCGTGCCGATCGCGATCTTCCTGCTCGGTGTCTGGTGGATCGCGATCCGCGAGAACGCCGATCGAGTGGTCAATACCGTCGTGCCTGTGGGTGCGGCGCTCGTCCTGCTCGACCCGATTCTGCCCATCCCCGTCGCGATCACGGCCGTCGTTCTCGTGCTGATCGTTGTCGCTCTCGTCCTGCACCCTCCGGTGCGCCGGGAGACATAGATATCGCATAGGCGAGGCATAGCCGGCTGATCGCATCCTCGGTGACCATGGGTACATCGACACCCGTTCACACGAGAGGAGCACGATCATGAGCCGCATCCCCGAGCCTGTCCAGACACCTGAGGGTCCGACCTACGAAGGTCGGCTGCTCGACCGTGCCGACGAGGAGGTCGTCGATCAGGGCGCTGCCTTCGACATCCGCACCCTGGTGACGCGCCGCGGCATCCTCGGACTCGCGGGACTCGGAGTGGGTGCGGTGGTGCTCGCCGCGTGCGCGCCGTCCGAGAGCGGCAGCACGGGCGGATCCCAGTCGACGACCGACGCAGGCGGCTCGTCGGGAACGACGACCTCGACGACAGCGGGGGAGATCCCGGACGAGACCGCCGGGCCATACCCCGGGGACGGATCGAACGGTCCGGACGTCCTCGAGGATTCGGGCATCGTCCGCAAGGACATCACGACCTCGATCGACGGGTCGGCGACAGCCGACGGCATCCCGCTGACCTTCGAGTTCGAGGTGCTGGACCTCGCGAACGGGAGCGTGCCCTTCGAAGGCGTCGCCGTGTACGCCTGGCACTGCACGGCCGAGGGCGAGTACTCGATGTACTCGTCCGGCCTCGAGGACGTCACCTACCTGCGCGGGGTGCAGGTGGCGGACGCCGATGGCAAGGTCTCGTTCACCTCGATCTTTCCCGGCTGCTACTCGGGCCGCTGGCCGCACATCCATTTCGAGGTCTACCCCGACGTCGCTTCGATCACCGACTCGGCCAACGCGATCGCCACGTCTCAGCTGGCGCTGCCCGAAGACGTCTGCGGCACCGTCTACGCCGATTCCCGCTACCCGGGGTCGACGCAGAACCTCTCCCAGACGAGCCTCTCAGGAGACAACGTCTTCGGCGACGACTCCGGCGCCCTCCAGTTGGCCACCGTCACGGGCGACGCCGGCAGCGGATACACCGCGACGCTGGTGGTCGGCGTCGACACGGCCACCACCCCCAGCGCCGGCTCCGCGCCGTCGGGAGGCGCAGGCGGCCCAGGCGGCGGCGGAGAGCCGCCATCCGACTGAACGCGAACCCCGACCCCAGACCCCCACACCAAGGAAGAGAGACCATGCTTCAGAACCTCACAGGGTGGCACGCCCTGATCATCCTCGCCATCGTCGTCCTCATCTTCGGCGCCGCGAAGCTCCCCGCCCTCGCCAAGAGCGTCGGCCAGTCCATGCGCATCCTCAAGTCCGAGGTCGCTGAGCCCGCGAACGACGCACGGGCGGAGTCGGCACCGATTTTCCGTGATCAGGCCGAAGCTCGCGAGTCCGCCGACGTCCCTCGCCCCGTCCTGCGGCCCGCGGAGTAAGACGTGTCCGCGCTCGCCGCTGATGCCGTCGAGGCGAGCACCGCGCCCGCCCTGGCCAGGATGCCGCTGTCGTCGCACCTTCGGGAGGCGCGCACGCGCGTCCTCCGGGCTGTGGTGGCGCTCCTGGTCGGGGTGGCCGCCGGCTACCTCCTGTCGGACGAGATCCTCGAGATCGTGCGAGCGCCGATCGCGGCTCTCGCCGAGTCGCGCGCCGCGAGCCTGAACTACGACAGCATCACCGGGGCTTTCGACCTCAGGCTCAAGATCGCCCTCTTCGCCGGGGTCGCGCTCTCGAGCCCCGTCTGGATGTACGAGCTGCTCGCCTTCATCGCTCCAGGCCTCAACTCCAGGGAGAAGAGGTACACATTCGGGTTCCTCGCCGCATCCGTTCCCCTGTTCCTCGGGGGATGCCTGATGGGCTTCCTTCTCTTCCCCCACATGGTCGAACTGCTCGCGAGCTTCGCCTCCGCCCAAGACAGCACCCTGTTGCAGGCCTCGTACTACGTCGACTTCATCCTCAAGATCGTGCTCGCGACCGGCGTCGCCTTCGTGCTTCCGGTGTTCGTCGTGATGCTCAACCTGCTGGGCGTCGTGTCGGCTGCGGCGATCGCGAGGAGCTGGCGCGTCGTCGTCGTCGCGATCGTCCTGTTCAGTGCGATCGTGACCCCCGCGTCCGACGTGCTGTCGATGTTCCTGATCGCCCTTCCCATGACCGCGCTGTTCCTGGTCGCTCTGCTGGTCGCCTGGCTGCATGATCGCAGGGCGGGCCGCAGTGCAGCCGCCCTGACCGCTGAGGAGGCATGACGGTGTTCGGACTCACCTTCGAGAAGCTGTTCCTCGTCGCACTGATCGCGGCCGTGATCATCGGTCCGCAGCGACTGCCGGAGTATGCGGGCCGTCTCGGCGCGATCGTCCGCCGGGTGACGCTCATCGTCGGCGAGGCCGCGGGGCGAGCGGAGCAGGAAGCGGGCGTGGCGAGCATCCGCCAGGAGTGGACCGCGTTGGATCCTCGGCAGTACGACCCGCGCCGGATCATCCGCGAGGCCTGGGGTGCCGACAGGGACGCGGACGTCTCGCCGGCCGTCGAAGGCCCTCAGCCTGGACCCGCGGGGCGCTGGATCACGACAGGATCGTCCGGTCATCCGCGGCGCGTGTGGGAGCCCGCTGACACGGACAGGCGCATGCGCGACGCCGACCTGCTAGACTGAGCGAGCAACGTGCGTTCTGGCCCCCCTCTAGGCCACCACGTAGCCACTGATCAGGGCCATCACGGACCATGCGCATCGATGCGCGCGGCATCCGCCTTCGATCTCACATCTTGCGGGTTGCGATATCGCGTGCCCGTCACACAGCAATGAGTATCACCATGAGCACCACCACTTTTCCTTCTTCCGATCCGTTGACCTGGAAACAGGCCGACACAGACGTGCACGTCGCGACCCGCGCCGGCGAGTTCGCCGGGTTCGTCGAATTCGACGGCACCGCGCATGTCGCGCGCGACCAGCGCGGCGACGATCTCGGCTCCTTCGAGTCGCTGGATGCCGCCCGAGACGCCCTCGAAGGCGCGAGAGCCCCGAAATCCCGCCCGCGCAGCTTCACGTCACCCTTTCGCCGCGCCCTCCGCAGCCGACCCCGTCGAGCACGCGCCTGACCGTTCCATGCAGAGGAACTGTGAATCGTCAAGGGATGCCGATGTATTCCCCAAATCGCATGGGGGCGGGGTTAGCCTGAGTTAAGCGTTCGGCGATCTGCCTTGGGCTTCACATCAGCTCAAGGGCTCCGATCGACGGGAGAGCAACATCTCCATTTCACAGGTCGAAAAGACCGACGCAGTTCTCGGACCGGTACGCCAGACGTATTCGGGTAATGCAGAAATCCCCCCGATGACCCACGCCTACAAGCAGGTCTCGCAGGTCATCCGGGAGACCGGCCTCCTTCAGCGCGCCGGCTGGTTCTACATCTTCGTGGCCGCCGGCATCGCGGTGGCTCTCGGCGGAGTCGTCACCGGCTTCATCCTTCTCGGCGACAGCTGGCTCCAGCTCCTGATGGCCGGGGCGCTCGGCATCATCCTCACGCAGGTGGCGTTCCTCGCCCACGAGGCCGCACACCGTCAGATCCTCTCCACGGGCCCGGCGAACTTCCGCCTCGCCCGCATCCTCGCCGCGGGCGTGGTCGGCATCAGCTATTCCTGGTGGGACTCCAAGCACACCAAGCACCACGGAAACCCGAACCAGGTCGGCAAGGACCCCGACATCGAAGTCGACACGATCTCGTTCCTCGAGACCGACGCGGCCAAGTCGCGCGGCCTGATCAAGCTGATCACCCGCAAGCAGGGCTGGTTGTTCTTCCCCCTCCTCACGCTCGAAGGCCTGAACCTCCACTACCTCGGCGTCAAGCACCTGGTGACCAGCAAGAAGGCCAAGGGCCGCTGGATCGAGCTGGGCCTCATCGCCCTCCGATTCGCGGTCGTCCTCGTGCCGGTCTTCCTGATGCTGCCGCTCGGCATGGCGTTCGCCTTCATGGGCGTGCAGCTCGCCGTCTTCGGTATCTACATGGGCGCGTCCTTCGCGCCGAACCACAAGGGCATGCCGATCATCGACCCCAACGCCCGCCTCGACTTCTTCTCGAAGCAGGTGCGCACCTCTCGCAACATCCGGGGCGGATGGTGGGCCACCTGGCTCATGGGCGGACTCAACTACCAGGTCGAGCACCATCTGTTCCCGAACATGCCCCGCCCGCACCTCTCGAAGGCTCGCGAGGTCGTGCGCGAGTACTGCGCCGCCAACAACGTGCCCTACACCGAGACCAGCCTCGGCCGGTCATACGCGATCGTCATCGCGTACCTCAACCGCGTCGGTCTCGCCGCCGGTGCTGATCCGTTCGACTGCCCCGCAGCCGCCCAGTTCGTCCGGGCGTAACACTCTCGCGGCATCGCAGCCGACCCGCGCATCGAAAGGCCCCATCCTTCGGGATGGGGCCTTTCGCGTGCCGGATGGTCAGTTCCGCCTGATCCAGCGGAACGTCGCACGGCTGAGGATGAAGCCGACCACGAGCCATGCGGCGAGAGCGGCCGCCACGAGGCCGAGATCCCAGGATCCGCCCGGCTCCTGCGATGCGAACGACTCGGGCAGGATGGCCGCGCGCATGCCCTGAGCCATCCACTTCAGCGGAAATACTGCAGCGACGTTCTGCAGCCATTCCGGCAGCGCGGTGAACGCGATGTAGACGCCCGAGATGAACTGCAGCAGCAGCACGACCGGGATCACCACCGCGGAGGCGGTCTTTCCCGACCTCGGCACGGCCGACAGCGCGATGCCGAGCAGCGTGCATGAGAGCAGGCCGAGCACGAAGACCCAGGCGAAGCGACCCCAGGCCTCGGCATCAGAGGGCAGTTCGGCCTGGTAGAGGAAGACAGCGACGACCAGGAGGAGGGTGATCTGCAGAATCGCGGTGACGAAGACCTCTCCGATCTTGCCGATGAAGTACGTCGCCGGTGAGATCGGCGTACTTCCCAGCCTCTTGAGGGTTCCGTCGCTCTTCTCGACCGCGATCTCGATCGACAGGCCCTGCATCCCCGAGAGGAAGATGCCCCCCGCGACGAGACCGGGAAGGTAGTACGTCGCCATGCTGATCTTGTCAGGCCCCTCGCCGATGTCGCCCGTGAAGATCGTCGCGAAGATGAGGTACATGAGGGTGGGGAACAGGAAGGTGAAGAAGACCTGGTCGCTGGCGCGGAAATACTGACGCAGTTCGAACGGGATGCGGCGGACCCCGAGGCGAACGGTGCGAGCGAGCCCGAAGCGCGGTGTGGCGGTCGTGGTGCTCATGCTGACTCCGCCACATCTGCCCGCAGGCCCTCATCGGCCGGATCGGGGTCGGATGCGGCTCCATGGTCACGGATGAGACCGAGGTAGATGTCCTCGAGTGTGGGACGCACGACCTCGAGGCTGTCCGGCTCGCCGACTGCTCGCTGAAGCTCGGAGACGACCGAGCCGGGAGCGGTCGTGCGCTGCTCGTGGCGCACGCCGGCGGCATCCCTCCACCGGACCATCGGCGTCCGTGCCTCGGGCCCGCCGATCTCGTCGATCTTCCCCATCGCCGCGATCCGACCGTCGGTGATCACGGCCGCGCGATCTCCGAGCCGGGCTGCCTCGTCGAGATAGTGGGTGGTCAGCAGGATGCTGGTGCCCTCTGACTTCAGGGTGCGGATGAGCTGCCAGAACTGCTGTCGCGCTTCGGGGTCGAAGCCGGTCGTCGGCTCATCCAGGAACAGCAGTTCGGGCCGTCCGATGATCCCGAGCGCGACGTCGAGGCGGCGCTGCTGGCCTCCGGACAGCTTTCCCGCTCTGGACCGCTGCTTGTGTTCGAGTCCCACGGCGGCGATCACCTCGTCGACCGGGCGGGGGTGCGGGTAGTAGCCGGCGAACTCGGTGAGCAGCTCCCGCACGGTGACGTTGCCGGCCTCACCGGTCGACTGGAGCACGATTCCGAGTCGAGCCTTCCACGCCAGACCACCGCGCTGGGGATCGACGCCGAGCACACGCACGTCCCCGGAGGTGCGGTGACGATAGCCCTCGAGGATCTCGATGGTCGTCGACTTGCCGGCGCCGTTCGGACCCAGAAGTGCGAAGGTCTCTCCCCGGCGGATGTCGAAGCTGATGCCGTCGACGGCGACAGCGCCCCCGTACTCCTTGCGGAGATTCCGCACTTCGATCACGCTGTCTGTCATAGGTACAGCGTGCACTCTGGCGGCCGCGAGCGATAGCAGGACGGGATAACCGAGCGGGGGCGCGGACGGATATCCGCCCACGCCCCCGCTCGGTCAGTCAGTCTGTCAGGGAGAGCTGCTCAGCGGGAGGCTTTCTGATCGGACTCGACGACCTCGATGGTGATCTTGCCGTCGATCGTCTCGGCGTCCTCATCGAGGAGCTCGTCCTCCAGCGCCTCATCGCCGCGGAACTCCTCATCGCCGGCGACCTCGTCGTCCGCATCATCGGCGTCGTCGATCAGCTCGGCCTCCTCGACCTCGACGATCTCAGGGGCGGAGTGGTCATCGACCTGCGACGCGGGCGCGGCGGAGCCGACGACTGACGCCTCGTCGCTGAAGATGCCCTCCGGGCGGATCAGTTCGCGCACCTCGGCCATGAAGCTGGCGAGCTGCTGCTGCTGCCAGCGCAGCTGGCGAGCGTGGTCCTCGGCATCCCGAAGCACAGCTGACGTGTGACCCGTCACGGAGTCGACGATCTTCTGCGACTTCACGCGGGCACGGTCCAGGGTGTCGCGGGCACGCACCTGGGCGTCCGCCTCGATGGTCTGCGCCTGCGACCGCATCAGGCGCTCGTAGTCGTCGGCCTTCGCCGAGATGCGCTGCGCGTGATCGAGCGAGGCGGCCACCTGCTCGTTGGCATCCGTCGTGATGCGCTCGGCGTGGGCGACGGCCTGGTTGTGCAGCACCAGGAACTCCTGCTGGGCGTCGTCCTGTCGGCGCGTCAGCGTCTCCTCGAACTCGAGGACGCGGGCGTTCATCTCGCGCACCTCCCGCTCGGCCTCGGCGCGCAGCTGGGTGGTCTCCCGGGTGACGAGCGAGCGCAGCGCCGCAGCGCCCTTCTCCGCCTCGGTGCGGATCGCCGTGGCCTCCTGCGTCGCCTGGTGCACCCGCTCGGCGGCGTGCGCGGCCTCGCGCTCGAGCGTCGCCTGGTGCGCGGTGTACTCGGTGTCGATCTTCAGGCGCACCTGGTCGGCGTCGTGCTGAGCGTGGGCGATGATGCGGGTGACGTCGGCGTCTGCTTCGGCACGCTGCGTGGTGACCTCTTCGCGAGCTGCGGCCATCAGGCGGTCTGCCTGCACGGCGGCGTTCTGGATGAGGACGTTGGCCTGCTCCTCGGCAACTCTGAGGATCGCCTCGAACTGCTCCCGTGACGGTGCCTCCTGGCCATCCGCGCGCGGGGTGTCGACGAGCTCGTTGGTGAGGGTGGCGACCTGCTGCTCGGTCTCGGCCGCCTTCGCCTTGGTGGCCAGCAGCTCCGCCTCGAGCTCCTCGCGGGCGATGCGCTCCTCTTCGCGAAGCTCCTCGACCGCGTCCTCGTGGCGCGCCTCGGTGGCGGCCAGGTCGGCCTTCGCCTGCTTCAGTTGATTTCGCAGCGTGCTCAGGGCCGAGTCGACCTCCGCCTTGTCGTAGCCTCGGAACGAAGCGGTGAAGCCGGACTGCTCACGCGGCGTCTCTTCGATGAGCTTGTCGAAGAAGTCGGGGGTCCGGTCGTTGTCGGGGGATTCACTCATGAGTCGGCCTTTCCGGCGCAGGTCACAGGGACGGAGAGCTGTGATGAGAAACGGTGCCGTCGCGAGGTCGGCTGTGGGCGGGCCGGTGCGTGATCAGCAGTAACACAGCCTAGTTGCGGCGGCTGTGAGATGCACCCGATGTTCCGGTACGCACTGGGGTCCTCTACTCCGCGATCCACGATCGGGTCGCATCGTCGCGCCGGTGGCGCAACGGCGGCCCGGGTGAGACCTCGACTCCTTGCGCGCGTGCTGCCGCCGACACGGCCGAGCGCAGATCTGCCCAGAACTCGGAGGTGTTCGGCACGCCCAGATACTCGCGGATCCTCTCCACCTGCAGGCGGGTTCCGCTCTCGTCGTCGACCACCCGCACGATCGCGTCGTCCGGTTCGACGAATCGGATGCCGTAGGCGCCGTCCGCGAGCGGGGTGAACTTGCGTGGCTGCTCACGGACGACCTGGTCGATGATCTCCTTCGCCGCGGCCTCCGAGGTCTGCAGAACCAGCGTCGTACCCAGTTCCTCGAGGATCCCGGTGAGGCGGCCGGCCGCGTGACGCTGCCCTGCTCTGCCGCCCGCCGCACCGGTGGAGCGACGGATCCAGCGGGGGAGGAGAATCGCGAGCACGATGATCACGCCGATCGCGGCGATGTAGATGAGCGGACTGTCCACGCATACAACCTACGTGCACCGCGACCGAGCCCCGTGGAGGAATTTAGCTACAGTGCTATGTTCGGAACATGACGATCATCCACGATGTGCGGGCACAGCTCCGTCGGCGACTCCTGCTCAGCTATCGGGTGGAGCCGGAGGTCGCCGCCTCGCTGCTGCCTGCGGGCTTCCGCCCGCAGATCGTCGACGGGTCCGCGGTGGCCGGCGTGTGCGTGCTCGGTCTGGAGGCCATCCGCCCGAGCTGGGCGCGGGGCCACTGGGGTCTGCGCTCCGAGAACGCCGCCCACCGGGTCGCCGTCGAGTGGGACAGCGCCGATGGTGTGCAGAATGGGGTCTTCATCGTCGGTCGACACAGTTCGGCGTGGCATCCGGTCGTCTTCGGCGGACGATTGTTCCCCGGGGTGCACCGCCGTGCTCGCTTCGAGATCGATGAGGGTGGTGATCGTTACGCCGTCACTATGGATGCCGGCGAGCACAGCCTCACCGCCGACGTCGAGGTGGGAGGCGCGTGGACGAGCTCGCTGTTCGCCTCGGTCGACGACGCCTCGGAGTTCTATCGCGCCGGCCGGCTCGGCTGGTCGCGAGCGCGCGGAGGGCGCGGCGTCGAATCGGTCGCGCTCACGGCCGACGCCTGGAGGGTCGAGAGTGCTCGCCTGCACAGCGTGAGCTCCTCGTTCTTCGACGCGCTCCCCGCGGGCTCCGCGGTGTTCGACAGCGTCGTCGTGATGCGCGATCTTCCGTTGGTGCTCTCGGACATGCGAGACGCCCGGGTCGATGCGCTGCTCAGCCCAGCAGGAACATGATGAGGATCAGCACGGGCAGGCAACCGAGGGTGGTCAGGAACACGGTGTCGCGCGAGATCGTCTCGCCGATGTCGTAGCGCTGCGAATAGTTGAAGACGTTCTGCGCGGTGGGGAGGGCCGCGAGGATCACGACGATCAGCACCTCCGCCGGCGAGAGCCCGAAGACGAACTCGGCCACCACCCATGCGATCAGCGGCATCGCGATGAGCTTGAGGGAGGTGGCGAGGATGATGTCCCGCCGGTGGCCGGGGGCGCCGAGAACGCGCTGGCCGTGCAGGGAGATGCCGTAGCTGATCAGCAGAACCGGCACGGCGGCATCGGCGATCAGCTGCGCCGGGTCCATGATGAGGGGCGGCACCGTGATGCCCAGCACCGAGATGAGCGTGCCGAGGAGCGACGCGATGATGATGGGATTCGTCGCCGTGCGCACGAGGGTCTTGCGCAGCGAGACGCGATCGCTCGTGACCGCGTCGAGGATCGTCAGCGAGATCGGGGTGAAGACCAGCAGCTGCATCAGCACCACCGGTGCCGGGTACGCGGCGCTGCCGAGAAGGTAGAGCGACAACGGGATGCCGATGTTGTTCGAGTTCACCTGCCCTGCGGCCAGCGCTCCGATCAGGGTCTCGCCGACCGGGCGCTTCCACCAGAGCCGCGCGATGAGGGTGTAGATCCCGATGATCGTGACGGCCGCTATCGCAGACACGGGCAGCAGCGAGGAGAAGAGCATCTTCGCATCGGCGTGAGCGAGCACGGTGAAGAGAAGGAACGGCGACAGCACGAAGAAGATCAGACGCCCGAGCACATGCCGGGCATGCGGGCCGAGCAGGTCGATCCGGCCGAGCAGGTACCCGAGCGCGATCGCGACTCCCACGACGGCGAATCCGGTGAGCGTCTCGAGCATGGTTCGAGCGTATCCAGCCCGGAGGCATGCCGTCGCCACCGGTGCTGTCGCCGCGGGGGAGGCTGCGTAGCAGTCGGAGTGGCCCCGCGTCAATGGATGAGAGCCGATCAGTGCCAAGACGGGGTGCGGCCATACGCTGAGATCACGACGAGCCGCATCTGCCGCTCTCCGTCGGTCGAACCAGACGGTGTCCTCGAGTTCTCTCTCGGTCTTGAGCGCACACATGGGGGTGGGTGCGCTTGCGGACCTTCTCATCGGCTGCTCCGGTCCCCCCGTTCGGGCGCGGGGGACCGGAACCAACTCCTTCGGGAGCGGGCCGCTACTTCAGGCGGAGCATCCTCTGCACGGCTTTCACGCCGGCGTTCGCGCTGCGGGCGCGCATCGCGGACTCGAGCTCCTCGAGCGACTCCTTCGTGTTCACTCGAGGCTCGCCGAGGTACAGATCCCGGAAGACGAGATACCAGAAGTCGCTCAGCATGAGTCGATAGAGATCGTTGAGCGCACGGTCGGTCAGGAACTCGAAGAGCTCGACATGGGCCTCGATCCACCCCTTGCCGGACTCGACGGACTCGATGGCGTCGGCGATCAGCTCGCACGCGATGGCGAGGTCCGCCTCGGACAGCGCGAGCGCGGCCTCGCGGATGATCTCCCCGCCCTGAGAGGCGGCGAACTCGCGAGTGATGCGCGAGCGCTCGTCGGTGATGTCGGTGACCATCGAGTAGCGATTCGCGTGGACTTCCATGAGGCCTGCTCGCGCCAGTCGCTGCACGGCCTCCCGAACGGGAGTGCGGGTGACGCCGAGGTCGTCCGCGATCGCCTTGTCGCTCAGCTTCGCGCCAGGCGCATAGGTGCCGTCAGCGATCGACGTCGCCAGTCGACGGAAGAGCTCTTCGGCTCCCAGGTTCCGCTGCGCCCCAGGCGCGACGGGAAGATCAGGTCCCATATCGGTATATTACGGCGCATGGGCACGGCGGGGCTCTCGGCGGACGCATGCGTGTTCGGCCTGCGGTCCGTGCATCGGCTCGCGCACGCTCCGACGCCCGTAGGCTCGTGTCATGCCGGAGTTGCATGATCTGACCGCCGTCCAGCAGCTCGAGCGGTTGCGGGCAGGGGACCTCGAGCCGATCGACCTGGTCGAGCACTACCTCTCACGGATCGAGCGCCTCGACAGTGGGATCGGTGCGTTCGTCACGGTGACGGCGGATGCCGCGCGTGCCACCGCGCGAACGATCGCGGCGGGCGATCGGCGGGGGTCGCTGCACGGTCTACCGTTCGCCGACAAGGATCTGGTGCCGAGAGCGGGTGTGCCGACCCGCTTCGGGTCGCGGCTCTTCGTCGACCACGTGCCGGAGGTCACGGGTGATCAGGCTGCGGTGTGGGACGAGGCCGGGGCGATCAGTCTGGGCAAGACGGCCACCCCGGA
>JAZBLP010000093.1:0-13599 GCA_037033305.1 Actinomycetota bacterium
GGGGGCGACGAGGGTGGCAGTCTCAGTCACCGTACTTGGCCCGGTTCTGCTCGAGGATCTGGTCGGCCTTGGCCGCAGCGTCGTCGAGCGCCTTCTTCGGATCCTTCTTGCCGGTCAGCGCCTCGTTCAGCGCGAGCGTGATCTGCGCGTTGACCTCGGAGATCCCCGGAGACACCGTCTCGTAGTGGGCGTACTCCAGCTGGTCCATGAAGGGGGCGAGATTCGGGTACGTCGACAGCAGCTCGGGGTCTTCACGCACGGTGTTCGCCGCGGGGAGCTCACCGGTCTCGGCCCACCCGAGCGAGTTGTCGTTCATCCACTTCACGAAGACGGATGCCGCAGCCGTCTCATCCGCATCCTGGCCCTTGTTGGCGGGGAAGACCCAGTGGGTCGAGCTCGACCAGACGGCCTTCTCGTCGCCGATCTGCGGAACAGGGGATGCCGCCCAGTCGAGATCGTCGAACGCGGTGTTCGTCGTCTGCCAGACACCGTTCCAGTTGAACGCCGTGTCACCGGCGATCAGCGCCTTGATGTTCCCGTCCTGCGCGACGTTCGCGGGGCTGTAGCCCTTGTCGACCATGTCGGTCATCCAGGTGAGTGCCTTGACGCCGGCCTCGGAGTTGAACGTCGCCTCGGTGACATCCTCGTTGTAGAGGTCGCCGCCGAACTGCCAGATCAGGCTCTGGAACTCGAAGGTTCCGGTGAAGACGTAGCCATCGACCCACTCGCCCTGCACACCGGCGCTCTTGAGAGCGTCGAGCGCGGCGACGTAGGACGCCTCGTCGGTCGGGATCTCGCTGATGCCAGCCTTGGCGAGCACCGACTTGTTCGTGAACAGGCCGAGCGGCGTCACGCTCCACGGCACGGCGTACTGCGTGTCCTGGTAGTTGCCCTTGTCGAAGACGGTCGGCGGGAAGTCCTCTGCCGCGTAGCCGAGTCCGTCGATGATCTCGCCCGAGTCGAGCAGCAGGTTCTGCGCGGCGTACGTGGCCAGGTCGTCGCCGTGCAGAACCGCGACGTCCGGTCCCTTGCCCGCCTTGATGGCGAGGGGCATCTTGGCGGTGATGTCGGCCCACTCCTGCGGCACGGCCTTCACGGTGATGTTGTCGTGCTCCGCGTTGAACTCCTTGATGAGCTCGGGGACGATCTTGGGGGCCGCTCCACCCGTCCAGCCGTGCCAGAACGTGATCTCCACGTCGGGGCCGGTGTACTCGCCATCGCCGGAGACGGCACCTCCGCCAGTGCCGCCCGATGCCGCGCATCCTGATGCCGTGATGCCGATGGCGAGTGCGATGCCTGCACCTATCGCTCGGCGAGCCCATGGACTGTTCATGTGATTGCTCTCCTTTGAGTGACTCCGGCGCACCGGAGCGGGATGACCGGATACCCCAGTCGTGATCGAAATTTACAGCGCTGGAATTTTCTTGTCAAGGTAGTATCGCGGGTGACGACGTAGCGACCGGTTGGAGACCGCATGGGTGTGCGCTTGCAGGATGTCGCGGAGCTCGCCGGCGTCTCGATGAAGACCGTGTCGAACGTGGTGCGCGGATACGAGCACGTGAGCGCAGCGACGCGCGACCGCGTGCAGCGCGCCATCGACGAGCTGGGCTACCGGCCGAACCTGATGGGCAGACGCCTGGCCACCGGACGGACCGGGCTGCTCGCGCTCGCCTTCTCGAATGTCGCACTTCCGTACTTCGCCGAGCTCTCCCGGGCGGTCTCTGCCGCGGCGGGCCAGGCGGGCTATCGGGTGCTCCTCGAGGAGACCGACGGAACACTCGAGGGCGAGCGGGCCGTACTCACCAGCTCGGAATCGGGGATGGTCGATGGCATCCTGTTCCAGCCGTCGACGATGTCATCGGCCGAGATCTCGCGCCACCGCAGCGATCTGCCGATGGTGATCCTGGGCGAGGGGGCGGCGCCTCTGCCCGTCGACCGCGTCATGATCGACAACTTCGAAGCCGCACGCGTGGCTACGGCGCATCTGGTCTCGCTGGGTCGCCGGCGCATCGGATTCGCCGGGCACGAGACGCAAAACCTGTCATCGACGTCGCTGCAGCGCATCGCCGGTTATCAGCAGGCCCTCGAGGATGCGGGCCTGCGCCCCGACCCCGCGCTGCTCTTCGCCAGTCGGGAGATCTCGCCGTCCGGCGCGGTCGAGGGAGTCGGCCAGGCGATAGACGCGGGTGCGGTCTTCGATGGTCTCGTCTGCCGCGACGACCTCGCGGCCATCGGCGCCCTGCGGGCGCTGCACGAACGCGGACGCCGCATCCCGCACGACGTCGCCGTCACGGGATGGGACGACATCGAGCTGAGCCGGGTGACCTTCCCGAGCCTCACGACGATCGCTCCTGATCTCGACGAGCTGGCTCGCCGCGCCGTCGAGATGCTCATCGAGAGGATCTCGGGTTTCTCTGCGGCCGGACGCCACGAACTCGTCGGCTATCGACTCGAGGTCCGCGAGAGTGCGCCGTCCGCGGTGCCCGAGGAGACCGCGTAGCCGCGTGCGGGCGATTCCGCCTAGTTTACAGCGCTGGAGATTTCATGCATGCTGGACTGCATGCTGAGAATCGATCCGTCACCGCCCCCCGTCGCGAGCCAGGGTGACGGAACCTACCCGCGTCCTCAACTCGTCCGGAGCGAGTGGACCGACCTGACCGGTCCATGGGACTTCGCCGTCGATGACGACGACCGCGGAATCTCGGAGAGATGGTTCGCGAACCCCGCGTTCGATTCGTCGATCGTCGTCCCCTTCCCGCCCGAGTCCCCGGCGTCGGGCATCGGCGACCCGCGACCGCACACGGCGCTCTGGTACCACCGGGCCCTGACCCGCGACGAGGTGCGCGCCGCCGGCCATCGCGACGGGCGTCGCCTGTTCCTCCGCTTCGGGGCGGTGGACTATCGCGCCGTCGTGTGGGTCGACGGGCATCGCGTCGGATCGCACGAAGGCGGCCACACGCCCTTCTCCGTCGACATCACCGATGCTCTCGATCACGAGGGCGGCGGCCATGTCGTGGTTCGCGTCGAGGACCGGTCGACCGACATCGCCCAGCCCCGCGGCAAGCAGGACTGGCGCGAGGAGCCCCATTCGATCTGGTACCACCGCACGAGCGGCATCTGGCAGCCCGTATGGCTCGAGTCGGTTCCGGCCGGGCCGGCGGTCGAGTGGATCCACTGGCGCGCAGATCTCGTATCGGGGCGAGTTCACGCTCGCATCGCCCTGGCCACCCCGCCCACGAACGAGTGCGTCGTCGACGTCGAGCTGCGTCACGGCGATGTTCTGCTCGCTCGCGCCTCGAGCGTGGTCCTCGACGCCGAGCTCGACATCGACATCCCCCTGCCGAGTCAGGCGAACGGACAGGCCTACGAGGAGCTGCTCTGGTCGCCCGAGAACCCGCGGCTCATCGACGCCGTGATCCGCACATCAGAATCCGGCACGCCCCTGGATGCCGTCTCGTCCTACCTCGGGCTTCGATCGACGGCCGTCGATCGTCGCGACTTCCTGCTCAACGACAGGCCGCGTTTCGTCCGGTCCGTGCTCAGCCAGGGATACTGGCCCGACAGTCACCTCGCCGCGCCGTCGGCAGATGCCCTGCGTCAGGAGGTCGAGCTCATCAGGGACCTCGGCTTCAACGCGGCGCGAGTGCACCAGAAGTTCGAGGATCCGCGGTTCCTCTTCTGGGCCGACAGGCTGGGACTCATGATCTGGGCCGAAGCTCCAGCCGTCTTCGCGTTCACGTCGACAGCTGTCGAACGCACCGTGCGCGAGTGGCTGGAGGTCGTGCACAGGGACTTCTCACATCCCTCGATCGTCACCTGGGTGCCTCTCAACGAGAGCTGGGGCGTGCAGCACATCGCTCATGACAGTCGCATGCTCCACCACGCTCTGGCGCTCGTGCACCTCACGAAGGCGCTCGACCCGACCCGCCCCGTCGTGTCGAACGACGGGTGGGAGCAGGCCGACACCGACATCGTGGCGATTCACGACTACGAGGGCGACGGCGACGTGATGGCGGCGCGTTACCGCGATCGGCCATCGATCGACGGGATGATCGCGGGCATCGGCCCGGCCGGCAGGCGCCTCGTGCTCACCGGCGACGTCAGCGACGCACCCGTGATGCTCACCGAGTTCGGCGGCATATCCTTCGACGTGCACCGCACGGACCACGCCTGGGGCTACACGAGCGCGGGCTCCGACGAGGATTTCCGCGAACGTCTGAGTTCGCTGATGGAGGCGATCCACGACAGCAGCGCTCTGGCGGGCTACTGCTACACCCAGCTCACCGACACCCTGCAGGAGACCAACGGCCTCGTCGGAGCGGACCGGGTCCCCAAGCTTCCGGTCGACGAGCTGCGCGCGATCATGGTCGGTCCCCGGGAGGCTCGGCCCTGGGAGTGAGCGGCGCCTGCCGAGCCCGGTCGGCCGGCGCGCTCACGCGCGCGTGCGCGAGACCGTCACCTGGATGCTCTTCATGAGCGGCTGATCGCTCTGCGCGCTGAAGTCCTTGCGACCGATCAGCACGTTCATCTCGGGCATGTACCCGGCGGCGCTGCCGCGCGGCAGGTCGTACGGCACGGCGCGGAACGCCCTCAGCATCCGCGTCGATCCGTCTTTCGAGGTCGAGACGATGTCGACCAGATCGCCCTCGACGAGGCCGCGATCGCGCATGTCGTCCTCATGCAGGAAGACGAGCTCACGCAGGTTCTCGACGCCGCGGTACCGGTCGTCGTTCGAGTAGATCGTCGTGTTCCACTGGTCGTGCGAACGCACCGTCTGCAGCACGAGGGTGTCGGCGGACTCGGGGATGACATTCGGCAGCGGCGCGAGCGAGAACTCGGCACGGCCGGACGCGGTCTCGAACACGCGCTCCCTGGCGGGCTGCGGGATGCGGAAGCCGTGCCGGTCGCGGATCAGGTCGTTGAAACCCTCGAACCCCGGCAGCACCTTTGCCATCACGTCGCGGATGTTGTCGTAGTCGCCGACGTACCAATCCCAGGGCGTCGCCGTGTGCGGCAGGGTCGCCTTCGCGATCCCCGCGATGATCGCCGGCTCCGACCGCAGATACGCGGATGCCGGCTGCTTGCGCCCGCGCGACAGGTGCACCATGCTCATCGCGTCCTCGACGGTCACGCCCTGCTGACCCTGAGCCTGCTGGTCACGCTCGGTGCGGCCGAGACACGGCAGGATCAGCGCCTTCTCGCCATGCACCAGGTGACTGCGGTTCAGTTTCGTGCTGACCTGCACCGTGAGGCGGCATCTCTCGAGCCCCTGTGCGGTGAACGGGGTGTCGGGGGCAGCGAGCACGAAGTTGCCGCCCATGCCGACGAACACCTTCACGCGCCGGTCGTGCATCGCCTCGATCGTGCGGACGGTATCGAGCCCCGGATGCCGTGGCGGGTCGATGCGGCACACCTCGGCGAGGCGGTCGAGCCACGCATCCGTCGGGTGGTGATCGATGCCGCAGGTGCGATTGCCCTGCACGTTGCTGTGCCCGCGGATCGGCGAGGGGCCGGCTCCCTTGCGGCCGATGTTGCCCCGCAGAAGCAGCAGATTGACGATTTCGCGTACGGTGTCGACACCGTGCTCGTGCTGGCTCACGCCGAGGCACCAGCTGATGATCGTGCGCTCCGAGGCCAGATAGACCGCGGCGGCGGCTCGGATCTGCTCCTCGGGGAGGCCCGACTGCAGGACGAGGTCTGCCCAGGTCGTGGCGGCGACCACTGCGCGGTATTCCTCGATGCCGTTCGTCAGGGTGCTCAGGAACTCGCTGTCGAGCACCGAGGGATCATCTGCGGCTGCCTCGAAGACGACCTTCGACATGCCTCTGATGAGAGCCAGGTCACCCCCGGGCCGCACCTGCAGATTCATGGTGCTCGTGGCTGTGGCCGCGAAGCGCGCCATGTCGACGAAGTCGTGCGGCACGATCGTGCGGGTCGCGCCCGCTTCGACGAGCGGATTGACGTGCACCACCTGGGCGCCGCGCTTCACGGCATCCGAGAGCGCCGTGAGCATGCGGGGAGCATTGGATGCCGCATTCACGCCGAGCACGAAGAGGGCGTCGCAGTCGTCCCAGTCGTGCATGTCGACCGTGCCCTTGCCCGTGGCGATCGATGCCTTGAGTGCGCGGCCTGAGGCTTCGTGGCACATGTTCGAACAGTCGGGCAGGTTGTTCGTCCCGTACTCGCGCACCATCAGCTGATAGAGGAAGGTCGCCTCGTTGCTCAGGCGTCCCGAGGTGTAGAACGCTGCCTCATCCGGGCTGTCGAGACCCTGCAGCTCGTCGCCGACGAGTGCGAACGCGTCATCCCACGAGATCGGCACGTAGTGATCGGTGGCCGCGTCGTACACCATCGGCTCGGTCAGACGGCCCTGGTCTTCCAGATCGAAGTCGGGCCAGGTCGCGAGCTCGGTGACCGAGTGCTCGGCGAAGAATCGGCGGTCGACGCGCTTGCGGGTCATCTCCCAGGTGACGTGCTTGATGCCGTTCTCGCAGATGTCGAGCTTCAGCTTGCCCGGGTCGTCGGGCCAGGCGCACCCGGGGCAGTCGTAGCCCGAGACGGGGTGGTTCATCTGCAGCATCGCCAGGGGACCGGCGATGGGCTCGCGCTGATCCAGCACCACCCGCGCCACCGACACGGCGGCTCCCCACCCCGCAGCCGGATGCCGGTACGGCTTGCGCGACCACGGACGATCGGTGCGAGGGCCGTACCCGCCCTGACGCGGCTCGGCGGGCATCAGTCCGAAGGCGGTTCCGGTGGTCCCCTGGCTATCGAGCATGGTGTGCCCCTTCTTCGGAATGCGCAGACGGTGCGAGCCCATCGACGCGCACCCGATGCGCGTGCGTGTAGATGTTCATCGAACGCCCTCGGACGAACCCGATGAGCGTCACGCCCGACTCCTCGGCGAGCTCAGCGGCCAGAGACGAGGGTGCCGAGACGGCGCTGAGCAGCGGGATGCCGGCCATCGCCGCCTTCTGCACCAGTTCGAAGCTCGCCCTGCCCGAGACCTGGAGGATCTGCCGTCTCAGAGGGAGTCGGTCATTCAGCAGCGCCCACCCCACCACCTTGTCGACGGCGTTGTGACGCCCGACGTCTTCGCGCAGCACGAGCATCTCGCCCGAGTCGGCGTCGAACAGCGCAGCCGCATGCAGGCCGCCGGTCTTGTCGAACGCCGCCTGCTCGGCCCGCAGCCGGTCGGGGAACGCAGCGATCTGTTCGGCCCCGACCTCGACATCGTCGGCGGACACCGGATGCCGAGACACCGTGCGCACCGCGTCGATGCTCGCCTTGCCGCACACCCCGCACGAGCTGGTCGTGTAGAAGCGGCGAGCGGCGTCAGGATCAGGAAGCGCGACACCGTGAGCGAGGCTGATGTCGAGGACGTTGTACGTGTTCTCCTGGCCACCCGTGCCGGGGCCACCGCAGTGGATCGCTGAATGGAAGTCGGCCGCCTGCGCGATGATCCCCTCGGACACGAGGAACCCCGCCGCGAGCTCGACATCATGCCCGGGAGTGCGCATCGTGACCGCAAGGGGCGAGCCTGCGACCCGGATCTCCAAGGGCTCCTCGACCGCGAGCGTGTCGGCGCGACGAGTCGCACCCTCACCGAGGGTGAGCTTCAGAATCGGTCTCCGCGTCGTGATCCGCCCCACACCAGCGAGCGTACTCCGCGCCCCGCGGGATCGGATCGATACCCGGTCCCGCGGCGACGCGCTCCCTGCCTATCAGGGCATCATCCGCTGACTCTGGTGTGTCGTCCGTCACGCTCAGATGTCGTACACCGCGCGACGGTGAGCGATGCGGACGACTGTCACCAGCACCTGCTCGTCGATCACCTCGTAGAGCACCCTGTAGTCGCCGATTCGTACTCGCCAGGCGTTGTCGTACCCCGCCAGCTTGCGACACCCGTGCGGTCGCGGGTCTCGCTCGAGATCAGCGACCCCGGCGAGGATCCGTCGACGGATCTGCGGGTCGAGCTTGCGGACTTCTCGGGCGGCGGCAGTGGTGAACTCGATCCGATAGCGCGTCACGCGACTTCCGCACGCAGCTCATCCAACGACACCCGCTCGCCATCATCGGCCGCCCGCGCCGCCGCGAACTCCGCAGCGTCGCGCGCCGCCTCGAGCTCTTCGAGCAGTTCGAGATCATCGACGCTGATCACCACGGCCGTCAACTTGCCATGACGTGTCACGCCCACACGCTCGGAGCCGTAGGCGACCCCGCCGAGGACATCGGCGAGACTGTCGCGCAGATCCTTGGAGGGCACGCTGCGACTGATCGTGTTCATATGCCCAGGATACCACTTATGTACATAATGCCACTATTGGACAACCTAGATGCGTGCGACGTCATGGCCGTCAGATCGCGGGAGCAGCCGTCGAGGCCCGCACGATCAGCTGCGACCCGAGCGTCACGACGTCGTCGATCGCTGTGCCGTTCATGGCCTGCAGCAGCAGATCGACGGCGAGCGCACCGCTGCGCTCGATCGGCATCCGCACGGTCGTGAGCGCCGGTGTGACCGCGCCCGCCAGGTCGATGTCATCGATGCCGACGATGCTGATGTCGGCGGGGCACCGTTTGCCGAGCTCGAGCATCCCGGCTTCGAGCCCCAGGGCGACGAGGTCGTTGTAGGCGACGACGGCGGTCGCTCCGCTCGCCGCGGCGAGCGCGGCAGCCGCGCGACCACCCTGGATGGACGCGGCGTGATGGCTGAGGCGGGTGAGGCGGATGCTGTGGCGTTCGCACGCTCGGGCGACCGTGTCGGCTCGGCGGACGTCGGCCCAGGAACCCCGCGGCCCCGAGGCGTAGGCGATGTGCGTGTGCCCGAGCGCGACCAGGTGCTCGATCGCCTGACCCGGTCCGTTCTCGGTGTCCATGAGCACGCAGGGCGCTCCGTCGATCTGACGGTTGACCACGACGTAGGGGGTGTCGCCGACCAGCGCGAGCACCTCGTCATCGGGCAGTCGCGGCGAGCACAGCAGCATCCCGTCGAGCTTGCGGGCCTGCTCGATCTGCTCGCGTTCGCGGCGGAGGTCCTCGTCGGCGTCGAACAGCACGATCCGGTGGTGCCCGTGCCACGCCTGGCCCTGTATCGCCTTGAGCAGCGTGGCGTAGACCGGGTTCGAGACGTCGGGGACGACGACTCCGAAGGTGCGGGTCGCAGTGGCGGACTGCGGGGCGGCGTACCCGAGCTCGGTCGCGGCCTCGAGCACGCGGCCGAGCGTGCTGGGGGCGAGACGGTCCGGCTCGCCGAAGGCGCGCGACGCGGTGGCGATCGACACGCCTGCGTGCCGAGCCACATCCGTCAGTGTTGCCGCCATGTTCTGCTCCCACCCTCCCCGTCATCCTACGGTCCGCGAAGCCGATGAAAGATGGCTTGACAAGTTTGTACAACTCATTCACACTGTTTGCAGGACGATCATCGCCGATCACCCACCAGGGTGCGCGGCCCAGAGCGAAGGAGCCGACGCGTGAGCATCGAGACACCGGTCCTGCGCCGCACCACCCCCGCGAGCGCCACCCCCGGAGCCGCCCCCTCGGGTGCAGGCATCCTGCACCTCGGACTGGGCAGCTTCCACCGCGCCCACCAGGCCGTCTACACCGCAGCAGCCCTGCAGTCCACCGGAGGCGACTGGGGGATCATCGGCGTCGCTTCGCGTTCGCGCTCGATCGTCGATGCCATGCACGCACAGGACTTCCTCTATTCGGTCGCGACGATCGCACCGGGCAGCACCTCGCTCTCGATCCCCGGCGTGCACACCGATGCCTTCGTCGGCGCCGAGAAGCCCGAGCGCGTGGTCGCGCAGATCGCCGACCCCGGCATCCGCATCGTGACCCTCACGGTCACCGAGAACGGCTACAGCTACTCCCCCGCGACACAGCACCTCGACCTCGACGACGACACGGTGCGCGCCGACCTGCGAGGCGGCGCCGCCCGCTCGACCATCGGCCAGCTCGCCCGCGGCCTGCAGGCCCGCGCCGCCGCCGGTGGAGCGCCGATCTCGATCGTCAGCTGCGACAACCTCTCGGCCAACGGCGCCCACACCGAGAAGCTCGTGCGTGAATTCCTGCAGGAGTTGCCCGGCTCCGAGGCCGCCGACGCACTCGCGTTCCTCGATCGCGCCGTGTCGTTCCCCTCGAGCATGGTCGATCGCATCGTGCCGGCGACCACCGCCGAGCTGCGCACCCGGGTCAGCACCCTGCTGGGCGCCCGCGATGACATCCCCGTGCCGGCCGAGCCGTTCACCATGTGGGCGATCGAAGACCGCTTCGCCGGCGGTCGCCCTGCGTGGGAGGCCGGCGGGGCCGTCTTCACCGACGAGGTCGGGCGCTACGAGCAGATGAAGGTGCGGCTGCTCAACGGCACCCACTCGCTCATCGCCTACCTCGGTGCGCTGAGCGGTGTCGGCACCATCCCCGAGGCCATCGGACTCGAGGGCATCGAGAGCGCAGCCCGCGCCGTGCTGCGCGACGAGTACGAGCCGTCGATCCATGTGCCGTCGGGCGTCGACATCCGCGCCTACGAGAGCGAGCTGTTCGAGCGCTGGGCCAACATCGCGCTGGGCCATCGCACGAGCCAGGTCGGCACCGACGGATCCGTCAAGCTGCGGCAGCGCATCCCCGAGCCGGCTCTGCTCGCGCTCGGCAAGGGCGAGATGCCCCACCTGATCGCCCTGACCGTCGCCGGGTACCTCTCGTGCATCGCACCGCTTCCCGGATTCGACCCGGGCCTGCACGCCGCGGCCATGACCGACGGAGCTCGCGAGCGTCTGGCGGGCTATGCCGCGAAGGCCCGCGACGGACGCGAGCTCGCGCAGCGAGTGATCGGCGAACTGCACCTCTTCGGTGATGGACTCGGATCTCAGGATGCGTTCATCGCCCGGGTCGGCGAGTTCGTCGACATCATCCGTCGACAGGGCGTCGACGCCGCAATCACCGATGCCGTCTCGGCATCCGAGGCCACGACGAAGGAGTTGCAGCCATGAAGGCTCTCGCCATCCACGGCAAGGAAGACATCCGCTGGGAGGACCGCGAGGTTCCCACCCCCGGTGACGGCGAGGTGCGCCTCCGCGTGAACTACGTCGGCATCTGCGGTTCCGACCTGCACTACTACTTCCACGGCGCCAACGGCGAGTACACGATCCGCGAGCCCCTGACACCCGGTCACGAGCTGTCGGGCGTCGTCGATCTCGACCCCTCGGGCCGACTGGCGCCCGGCACCCCGGTCACGGTTCACCCCGCCCGCTACGGCCCCGAGGTCGCCGGCCTCGAGAACCACCCGCACCTGCGCCCGGGCGGCGACTACTTCGGCAGCGCTGCGGCGAATCCGCACCGTCAGGGCGGGGCCTCCGAGCTGCTGATCGTCGAAGACCACATGGTCCGCGTGCTCCCGGCATCCCTTCCGCTCGAGCGCGCAGCCCTCGCCGAGCCGCTCGCCGTCGCGATCCACGCCGTGAGCCTCGCGGGAGACATCACCGGCAAGCGGGTGCTCGTGATCGGCGCCGGGCCCATCGGACTCCTCGTGGTCGCTGCGGCACTCCACGCGGGTGCCGCGGTGGTCGGCGCGAGCGATGTGCGCGAAGAGCCCCTCGACCGCGCGAAGACCCTCGGTGCGACCGAGGTCTCGCTCGTCGGCCGCGACACGATCGAGAACGAGTCGTACGACGTCGTCTTCGAGTGCTCCGGCGTCGGAGTCGCGCTCACGCAGGCGGTGCGCGCCGCTCGCCGCGCCGCCACGATCGTGCAGGTCGGGATGCTCCCGAACACCGACATCGGAGTGAATCTCGCCCCGATGCTCGCCAAGGAGCTCACGCTCCGCGGCGCCTTCCGCTTCTCGACCGAGATCGACGACGCGGTCGCCCTGCTGGCCGAATCCGACGCCCTCGACTCCGTCATCTCGCACGTCCTCCCGGCATCCGACGCCGTCCAGGCCTTCGAGCTCGCTCGCGACTCGTCGGCTTCGGCGAAGGTCCTGCTGGCCCTCTAGCAACACCTCCGCGCCACCGCGCACCCCACCCGATCCTGGTCCGAAGGAGTACCTCCCATGTCAGACACCCAGACGACGGCCTCGGCCGCCGATCCCGCCGAGAAGAGGTCGGTGAAAGACCTCGTCCGCGCCGCCATCTCGGGATGGCTCGGCACCGCGCTCGAGTTCATGGATTACCAGCTCTACTCGCTGGCCGCCGCGCTCGTCTTCGCCGACCTGTTCTTCTCGTCCGAGAACCCCGCGGTGGCGGTCGTCGCCGCGATGGCCACCTACGGCGTGGGCTATGTCGCCCGCCCAGTGGGCGCCTTCTTCTTCGCCCGCCTGGGTGACAAGACCGGTCGCACGAAGGTCCTCTTCTACACGATCCTCCTGATGGGTCTCGCGACCACCCTCATCGGCTTCCTGCCCACGTACAACCAGGTGGGCGTGCTCGCCCCGATCCTCCTCGTGCTGCTGCGCATCGCGCAGGGCTTCGGCGCCGGCGCCGAGATCTCGGGTGCGGGCGTCATGCTCGCCGAGTACGCCCCCGCCAAGCGCCGCGGCATCATCGCCTCGCTCGTCGCGCTGGGCACCAACTGCGGAACCCTGCTCGCCTCGGGCATCTGGGCGATCCTGCTCGTCGCCTACAGCGAAGACGAGGTCATCGCCTGGGCATGGCGCATCCCCTTCATCGCCAGCGCGGTCATCATGCTCTTCGCGATCTGGGTGCGCTTCAACCTCAAGGAGACCCCGGTCTTCGAGGAGCGCGACGACGTCGTCGACGGCAAGGCGCTCTCGCGTGAGGAGGTCGTGAAGCTCGCCACCGAGACCAACGACATCCGCACGCTCGAGGCGATGAACCGCAAGCCCTGGAAGGCGTTCTCGATCGCGCTGCTGCTGCGTTTCGGCCAGGCCGGCAACTCCGGCATGATCCAGACCTACCTGATCAGCTACATCACCGTCGTGCTGCTGCTCGACCGCTCGATCGGCGTCAACGCCGTGATCGTCTCGTCGCTCGTCGCCTTCATCACAGTGCCTCTGTCGGGCTGGCTCGGCGACCGGTTCGGCCGCAAGCGCATGTACATGGTCTGGTCGATCGTCGCCCTGATCGTCATCGTTCCGACGATCCTCATGATCAGCAGCAAGGACACCCTGCAGGTCTTCGTCGGCTACGTGGTGCTGCACAACCTCGCGGTGATGAGCTTCGCGTCGCTCGAGAATCTGACGCTCCCCGAGCTGTTCGGATCCCGCAACCGCTACACGTTCACGGCCATGGCACGCGAGATCGCGGCGATCGTCGCGACCGGCGCCGGCCCCGTCATCGCCGCCGCGTGGGTGTCGGCCGTCACCGGGTCGTTCATCCCGATCATCATCATGCTGTTCATCTTCACGCTGAGCGCGCTGATCGCCTCGATCTGGATGCCCGAGGTCGCCGGTCGCGACCTGACCGACCCGCGCGACGCGATCTGATCGCCCCGCACATCACGACCCGGGGTGCGGGCGCCCGAACGCCCGCACCCCACACCTCATTCCGCACCTCCAGGAGAGAACGACATGACCATCGAGCTCGTCGACGTCAACATCACCAGCCCCGGACGCAACTTCGTCACCCTCAAGATCACGACCTCCGACGG
>JAZBLP010000094.1:0-13137 GCA_037033305.1 Actinomycetota bacterium
GTCAGACGTCGAGCCCTGCGGGCACGGCAGCTTCCGTTCCGGGGATGCCCTCCTGCTGCGCGCGCTTGTCCGCCATCGCCAGAAGACGGCGGATGCGCCCGGCGACGGCGTCCTTCGTCATGGGCGGATCGGCGTGGTGACCCAGCTCGTCGAGGCTCGCGTCACGGTGCGCGAGACGCAGCTCGCCGGCGACTTTGAGGTGGTCGGGCACCTCGTCGGCGAGGATCTCCAGGGCCCGCTCGACGCGGGCGCAGGCGGCGACGGCGGCCTGGGCGGAACGACGGAGGTTGGCGTCGTCGAAGTTGACGAGACGGTTCACGCCTGCACGCACCTCGCGACGCTGGCGCATCTCCTCCCAGGCGACCGCGGTCTTCTGAGCACCCATCTCGCTGAGGATGGTGCGGATCGCCTCACCCTCACGGACGACGACGCGCGGCATGCCGCGAACCTCGCGTGCCTTGGCCGCGACACCGAGGCGATGCGCCGCGCCCACGAGCGCCATGGCGGCTTCGGACGACGGGCAGGCGACCTCGAGCATGGCCGATCGGCCGGGTTCGCTCAGCGTTCCCGCGGCGAGGAACGCACCCCGCCAGAGACCGGCCACTTCAGCGCGAGAGCCTGTGGTGAGACGGTTGGGGAGGCCACGAACCGGACGCCGACGCTGGTCGAGCAGACCGGTCTGGCGGGCCAGGGTCTCCCCCGCGGCGATGACCCTGACAGCCCATCGAGCCCCGTCGTTCGCCGTGCTCGACTGCACCTGTGCGATCTCCGGTCGGACTCCGTAGATCTCTGCCAGGTCGCGCGCGACACGCTGCGCGAGGATCTCGGCATCCACCTCAGCCTCGACGGCGACCCGCCCGGCGATGGAGTGCAGTCCGCCGGCGAACCGGAGGATCGAGGTGACCTCCGCGACACGCACCGTCGGGGGTGCATTACGGATGCTGACCAGCTCAGCCTTGACGTCGGTCGTTAGTGCCACGACACTCCTCTACGCTCACGCGCCGGATCGCGGCGCAAACCTCCAGCCTACTCTGACGGAGGCTCCTCCTTATTCCCTGCCGAGGTCCCGGTGACGCACGTTCACGGCCACTCCCGGCACGGATGCGAGCCGACGTGCGAGCTCCTCCGCCATGGCGACGGAGCGGTGCTTTCCGCCGGTGCACCCGATCGCGACGGTCGAATGACTCTTGTTCTCGCGCTGGTACCCCTCGAGCACCGGGGTGAGGGCCGCCGAGTACGCATCGAGGAATTCGGCGGCGCCCTCCCGGGACAGCACGTAGTCCCTGACGGACTCGTCCTGGCCGGTCAGCCCCCTCAGCTCTTCGTTCCAGAACGGGTTCGGGAGAAAGCGCATGTCCGCGACCAGATCGACATCGGTCGGAAGACCGTACTTGAAGCCGAAGCTCATGAGCGTCACGCGGTGCCTCGCAGCACCCTCTTCCGAGAAGAGATCCGAGACCTGGGTGGCGAGCTGGTGGATGTTGAGTGCCGAGGTGTCCACCACGAGATCGGCCGACTCGCGGATCGGCGCGAGTCGCTGGCGCTCGACGCGGATGCCGTCGAGCAGAGTGCCGTCTCCCTGCAGCGGGTGAGGTCGGCGGACCGCCTCGAATCGGCGCACGAGCACATCGTCCGACGCGTCGAGGAACAGCACGCGGACGGAACCGCGCGACCTCAGCGCCCTCGCGACGCCCGGGAAGTCGTCGAACAGGTTGCGCCCTCGAACGTCGACCACCGCTGCGACTTTCGGCAGAGCGTCGCCGCCCATGTCCGTGAGGTCGAGCAGCGGTCGGAGGATCTGCGGCGGCAGGTTGTCGACCACGTACCAGCCGAGGTCCTCGAGTGCATTCGCGACCGTCGTGCGTCCTGCGCCCGACATGCCCGTGACGATGAGGAACTCGCCTTTGTCCCCGTCAGTCATGGTTACTCCTTCTCCCCCGCTCGTACCAGCCTAGCGAGTGGAGAGATGCGTATGGATGTTCTGAGCGAGGACCGGACCGATCCCCTGCACCTCCTGGATCGCGTCCAGGGGAGCAGCGCGCAGCGCGGTGACGGAGCCGAAGTGCTTGAGAAGGACCTTGATCCTCGACGATCCGAGGCCCGGCACCTCGGTTAGGATCGAGGTGATGTCGTTCTTGCGCCGCTTGCGCTGGTGCGTGATCGCGAATCGGTGCGCCTCGTCTCGAAGCCGCTGCAGGAGGTAGAGCGACTCGCTGGTGCGCGGGAGGATCACCGGGAAGTCCTCTCCCGGAAGCCAGATCTCCTCGAGCCTCTTGGCGATGCCGCACACCGCTATCTCGGTGTGACCGGCGTCTCGCAGCGCGCGTGCCGCCGCTTCGACCTGGGGCTGTCCGCCGTCGACGAGAAGCAGCTGCGGCGGGTAGGCGAAGCGCGGCTTGCGCTTGACCTCCACGACGACGTCCCCGGACTCGTCTCCCGCCTCCGCCGTGACCGCCGCGGATGCGGGCTCATCGACCTCCTCCGGGCGATCGAGGTAGGCGAGTCGGCGACGCAGCACCTGGTACATCGAGTCCGTGTCGTCGGTGGTCTCGGCGATGTTGAACGACCGGTACTGGTCTTTCCGAGGCAGGCCGTCTTCGAAGACCACCATCGAGGCGACGACATTCGTGCCGCCGAGGTGGGAGATGTCGAAGCACTCGATGCGAAGCGGCGCCTCCGTCATCCCCAGCGCCTCCTGCAGATCGGTCAGAGCCTGAGTGCGTGCCACGTAGTCGCTCGTTCGGCGGGTCTTGTACCTGATCAGGGCCTGCTGCGCGTTCAGTGTCGCCGTGCGCATGAGATCAGCACGCTGGCCCCGCTGGGCGATCGCGATCTCGACCTTCTTGCCTCGCCGCTCACGCAGCCAGACCTCGAGCTCGGTCGCGTCGTCGGGAAGAGTCGGCACGATGATCCGCCGAGGCACGTCCTGCGCGTCGCCGTAGGCGCGCTGCAGCACCTGGTCGACGAGATCGGCCGTGGAGATGTCGATCTCCTTCTCGATCGTCATCGCTCGAACTCCGCGCACGCGTCCACCGCGGATCACGAAGTGCTGCACGGCGGCCGCGAGCTCGTCCTCCGCTATGCCGAAGAGGTCGGCATCCTCGTCGCTCGCGAGCACGAGCGCGCTCTTGCCCAGCACGGCCTCGATCGCCGTGAGCTTGTCCCGGTATCTGGCCGCGGCCTCGTAGTCCATCGCTGCCGACGCGGCGAGCATCCGCTTGGTCAGCTCTCGGGTGAAACGCTCGTCGCCGCCGGCCATGAACGCGACGAAGTCGTCGACCATGGCACGGTGCTCCTCGATGGTCACCGTCATGGAGCAGGGCCCGCCGCACTTGCCGATCTGCCCCGGAAAGCACGGCCGGCCGGTCTGCATCGCGCGCTTGTAGCTGGAGTCGCTGCACGTGCGGATGGGGAACGCCTTGACCATCAGGTCGATCGTCTCGTGCACCGCCCAGACCTTGGGATAAGGACCGAAATATCGGGCCCCGGGAATCTTGCGGTTCCTGGTGACGATCACGCGCGGCGCCTCATCGCCCAGGGTCACGGCCATGAACGGGTAGGACTTGTCGTCCTTGTACCGAACGTTGAAGGGCGGATCGAACTCCTTGATCCACATGTACTCCAGCTGCAGTGAGTCGACGTCGGTCGGGACGACGGTCCACTCGACAGACGACGCCGTGGTGACCATCCTCCGCGTGCGTTCGTGGAGCGTGCGCAGTGGCGCGAAGTAGTTCGACAGCCGCTGGCGCAGGTTCTTGGCCTTGCCGACGTAGAGCACACGACCATCGGCGTCGCGGAAGCGGTACACGCCGGGGTTGGTGGGGATCTCACCGACCCGCGGCTTGTACGGCAGGACATCGGCCATCAGCTGGCCTTCCGCGCAGAGCGCCCCTCACCCAGGATCTCGGCGAGGAACTGACCCGTGTGGCTGTCCTCGACGCGCGCGATCTGCTCGGGCGTGCCGATCGCGAGGATCTCACCGCCACCGGATCCGCCCTCGGGGCCGAGGTCGATCACCCAGTCGGCCGACTTGATCACGTCGAGATTGTGCTCGATCACGACGACCGTGTTGCCCTTGTCGACGAGGCCGTTGAGGACCTCGAGGAGCTTCCGTACGTCTTCGAAGTGCAGACCGGTGGTCGGCTCGTCGAGCACGTAGATGCTGCGTCCGTTGCTGCGACGCTGGAGTTCGGTCGCGAGCTTCACTCGCTGCGCCTCGCCACCGGAGAGGGTCGTCGCCGACTGGCCGAGACGCACGTAGCCGAGTCCGACGTCGACGAGGGTCTTCATGTACCGGTGGATCGCCTGGATGGGCTCGAAGAATTCGGCTGCCTCCGCGATCGGCATCTCGAGGACCTCGGCGATGTTCTTGCCCTTGTAGTGCACCGACAGCGTGTCGCGGTTGTAGCGCTTGCCATGGCAGACCTCGCAGTCGACGTACACGTCCGGCAGGAAGTTCATCTCGATCTTGATCGTGCCGTCACCCGAGCACGCGTCGCAGCGCCCGCCCTTGACATTGAAGCTGAACCGCCCCGGCTGGTAGCCGCGCACCTTCGCCTCGGGAGTCTCGCTGAACAGCGACCGGATCCTGTCGAAGACACCCGTATAGGTCGCCGGGTTGGACCGCGGTGTGCGACCGATCGGCGCCTGATCGACATGGACGACCTTGTCGAGGTTGTCGAGTCCCGAGACCCGGGTGTGCTTGCCGGGAACCGTGCGTGCTCCATTGAGTCGCGAGGCGAGCACCTGGTACAGGATGTCGTTGACCAGCGACGACTTGCCTGATCCGGAGACCCCCGTGACCGCCGTCAGGACGCCGAGCGGGAAGTCGACGCTCACGTTCTTGAGGTTGTTCTCGCGAGCCCCGACGACGCTGATCTTGCGCTTCTTGTCGAGCTTGCGGCGCTTCGTCGGCGTGGGGATCTCGCGGGCCCCGGAGAGGTACTCCCCCGTCATCGAGCCCGGCTCGTTCAAGAGGGCCGAGTAGGGGCCCGAGTGCACGACCTCGCCGCCGTTGACGCCGGCGCCCGGTCCGATGTCGACGACCCAGTCGGCCGCCTCGATCGTCTCTTCGTCGTGCTCGACGACGATCAGCGTGTTCCCCAGGTCGCGAAGTTTCAGCAGTGTGTCGATGAGACGACGGTTGTCGCGCTGATGCAGCCCGATCGACGGCTCGTCGAGTACGTAGAGGACTCCTGTGAGGCCCGAGCCGATCTGAGTGGCCAGGCGGATGCGCTGAGCCTCACCGCCCGAAAGCGATCCGGCGGACCGGCTGAGGTTCAGATAGGAGAGACCGACCTGCAGCAGGAAGTCGAGGCGCAGCCGGATCTCGCGCAGCACCTGCGCGGCGATCTTGGCCTCGCGATCGGTGAGCGTGAGGGTCTCCATGAATGACCGCGCGTCGGCGAGGCTGAGGTGCGACACCTCGGCGATCGAGTGCCCGTGCACCTGCACAGCGAGCACCTCGGGCTTGAGTCGGTTGCCATCGCACACGGGGCACGGCACCTCGCGGAGGTACTCGCCCCACCGCGAGCGCTGCGTGTCGGACTCGGCCTGCGCGTACTGCCGCTCGATGTACGGCACGACGCCTTCGAAGCCCGACGCATAGCGCATCTCACGGCCGTACCGGTTCTTGAACTTGACGGTGACCTTGTAGTTGTCGCCGCGCAGGATCGCATCCTGCACATCGACGCGCAGGTCCTGCCACGGTGTGTCGAGAGAGAACTTGAGGTCGTCAGCCAGACCCTCGAGCAGTCGCTCGTAGTACTGGAACAGCCCCTTGCCCTGCGTGGTCCACGGGATGATGGCGCCCTCGCGGATCGAGAGCTCCTCGTCGCCGAGCATCAGGTCGATGTCGACCGACATGCGGGTGCCGAGGCCCGAGCATGCGGGGCAGGCACCGAAGGGCGCGTTGAACGAGAACGTGCGCGGCTCGATCTCGGTGAGCGTGAGCGCATGACCGTTCGGGCAGGCGAGCTTCTCGGAGAAGGACTGCCAGGCGTCGTCGCCCTCCTCGTCGACGAAGTTGATCTGCACCACTCCACCGGCGAGCCCGAGCGCGGTCTCGACCGAGTCGGTGACGCGACCGAGGATGTCGTCTGCCGCGACGAGGCGGTCGACGACGACGGCGATGTCGTGCTTGTAGCTCTTCTTGAGCGTGGGCGGCTCGGCGAGCTGGATGAGGTCGCCGTCGACGATCGCGCGCGAGTAGCCCTTGGCCCCCAGCTCGCGGAACAGGTCGACGAACTCGCCCTTCTTCTGCGAGACGATGGGCGCCACGATCTGGTAGCGGGTGCGCTCGGGCAGCTCCATGAGCTGGTCGGCGATCTGCTGAACGGTCTGCCGCTGGATGCGCTCACCGCATTCGGGGCAGTGCGGAATCCCGATCCGCGCCCACAGCAGACGCATGTAGTCGTAGATCTCGGTGATGGTACCCACCGTCGAGCGCGGGTTTCGGTTGGTCGACTTCTGGTCGATCGACACCGCAGGGCTGAGTCCCTCGATGAAGTCGACGTCTGGTCGGTCGACCTGGCCGAGGAACTGGCGCGCGTACGCGCTGAGCGACTCGACGTAGCGACGCTGTCCTTCAGCGAAGATCGTGTCGAACGCCAGACTGGACTTTCCCGATCCGGACAGGCCGGTGAACACGACGAGGGAGTCGCGTGGGATGTCGATGTCGACGTTCTTCAAATTGTGTACGCGGGCACCGCGGACACTGAGTTTTCCTGGGGTTGCAACCGGGACGATAGGCACTGATCAAGTCTACGAGGGGCCACCGACATTGGCTCCGTGAGGGCTCACAGGAAGGCCCTCGCACTCACCGCCGCACGTCGGCCTGGTGCCGATTAGCCTTCACGAGCAACAGCACCGCGACCGCGACGACCGCGCCTCCGCCGGCGACGACCGCCCACGGCGCTGTCCCCTCGGCTGCGTCGACGCCGAGCATGACCGCGATCGTCAGCGGCTGGGCGATCGCCTGCACCAGGACGTGACGGATGGCAGTCGGGCGCAGCGCGGCGAGCACGAGCCGTGAGCCGCGAGGGATCACGAGGGTCAGCGACGTCAGGACGTGGATCACGTGCACGACGAGCACTGCGAGCATCGCCCGACCGAGGTCGGGCTCCGAGAGCAGCATCCCGATCACGATGCACGCGACCCCGCCCCACGCGGCGAAGGTCTGCGGGAACACCGCAGCGGTCACCGCCAGGAGGATGGCGACCCACTGCCACCCGGCGAGGGGGTTGAGCACGAGGGCCCCGACCGCGACGACGGCGATCAACACGACCCGCACCACGATCCATGAGACGACGGGGGCGGTCTGCAACGTGTCGTTCGGCGCTCTCATCGCTTGGCCCCCGCGATCTCGCGCAGCGCGGAGGACGGATCGTCCGCCCATGTCACCACGTCGATGCCCGCACCGTGCAGGTCGGCGAACACGTTCTCGCGCTCCGCCAGCACCGTACGCAGGCCGATGAGCTGAGGGCGGGTGAGGCGCGAATGATCGAGCCGCGGCAGCACGTCGATCGCGACGACGCGGTGACCGCTCGCCCGCCACATCAGCGCGGTCTGCGCGGCCGCCCCCTGGAAGAACGTCGACAGCACGAGGACGACCGAGCCGTGCGGGACATGAGGGGTCCGGCGGAAGGCCGCATCGTCGCGAGCCTGGCCCGTCGCCGCGATCGCCGCCTCGAGACGGGCGAGATGTCGCGAGCCTCCACCGCCGCGGAGCGACCGCCCGCCATGCACGAGGACATGGAGCGCGACACGGTCGCCGGCATCGATGGCGGCACCTGCGAGCCCGCGCGCGGCCTCACGGGCGTTGTCGAGCGAGGTCACGCCGCTGCGCTCGAAGTCTCCGCTCCCCCACGACGCGACGACCTCTCCGAGGTCCTCCGAGGTGTCCATCGCGATCACCACGGACGCATCGCTGAGCGTGTGGGTCCGGCGCACGAGCAGATCGCCAGGTCGCCGTGCCATCCGCGCCGTCGCACGCCAGTCGACCCGACGCAGCTCGTCTCCGGGCGCGAACGCATGGATGTCCCGGAAGTCGCCGCCCTGGCCGGGGCGGCGCCCCTCGTGCGAGCCGTGCAGACCGGTCAAGCGCCTCGGCAGCGGCAGCATCCCGACGGTGCGGGGCGTCGGAGCGACCTGTCGTCTGCTCCTGACGATCTCGGACGGCTCCGAGAGCACAGCTCCGTCGAACGCGAGGCCGCGCGCCGAGACCTGCACCGGGAGGGAGGGGCCCGAGTGGAGCACACGGCTCCGTGCGAGGACCGTGGCCCCGGAACCGGGAACTATCGCGCGTCGGCTCCTCCGCTCGGATTGCACGACGAACAGTTCGACCATCTCGGCATCGCTCTCGACCGAAATCTCAGTGAGCAGTTCGCCGTCGGCGCTCGGGTGCGGAGCGACGCTCGGGTCGACCGCGACGCCTGAGGTTCCACGTCCCAGAGCGAGAGCGCCCCACAGCGCGACGGGGAGTCCCATGGCGACGACATCCGGACGCGAGAACAGAAGTCCGATGACGGCGAGCACGAGCGCTCCGGCGATCGCGACGGCGAGCGCCGGGCTCCAGCGACCGTGCACCGATGGTCTCGTCACACGCGCTCCTTCAGCGTCGGAGGAACGGGCACCTGCCCGACGACCGCACGCACGACGTCGGCGGCCGATGCTCCCTGGGCCCAAGCCTGCGGCGTCAGCGTGAGGCGATGGGCGAGCACGGGGACGGCGATCCGCTTGATGTCATCCGGGCGCACGAAGTCGCGACCGTCCAGCGCGGCCAGGGCGCGACCGAGCAGCAGCAGGCCGAGCGAGCCGCGCGGGGAGGCGCCGACCTCGACATTCGGCGCCGTGCGCGTCGCGCGGGCGATCTCGACGCAGTAGTGTGCGATGTCGTCGTCGACATGGATGGCCTCGACCACAGCCTGGAGCTCGACGAGACGCTCCGCATCGATGACGGCGGCGACGTGCGTGGCTTCCTGCCGTCGGGTCATGCGGTTCTGCAGGATCTGCGCCTCACCCGGCACATCCGGATATCCGACCGAGAGCCTGACCAGGAACCTGTCGAGCTGCGCCTCGGGAAGCGCGTAGGTGCCCTCGTACTCGATGGGGTTCGACGTGGCGATCACATGGAAGGGTGCGGGCAGGGGGAAGCTGTTGCCCTCGACGGTGACCTGCCGCTCTGCCATCGCCTCGAGCATCGCCGACTGCGTCTTCGGCGTCGTGCGGTTGATCTCGTCGGCCAGGAGAAGACCGGTGAAGATCGGCCCCGGCCGGAAGACGAAGTCCGAGGAGTCGGGTGCGTACACGTACGACCCGGTGACATCGCCCGGGAGCATGTCCGGGGTGCACTGGAGCCGGCGGAAGGAGAGCCCCAGCGCCGAGGCCAGGCTGCGGGCTGCGAGTGTCTTGCCGAGCCCTGGCACGTCTTCGAAGAGCACGTGCCCCCCGGCCAGGATCGAGGCGAGCGCGATCTCGAGCGGGTCATCCATCCCGACGACGACGGTGCGCACGGCAGCGAGGATTCGAGCGCCGGCTTCGGCGATCTCGGCGGATGTTGTCATGTCATCTCCTGTGTCTCGGGAACAGTGACGCGCGGCCGGTGGGTGAGGGCGGTGCGTCCGGTGCCGTCGTGATCTCTGCGGACGGCCCCGGACTGAGAGCGTCGATCACGTCGAGCGCTCGCTCGATGTCGACGATGGTGGTCCCCGGGCCTTCCAGTCGAGCCCAGAGATCGGGGCCGATCAGCGCCGCGACCAGCGACCGTTTCGCGGGGTCCGCCGGGTCGGCTCCGCGGCGCCGGAGGCGATGCCGGAGCGCTTCCCGCACGCGGCGCGTGATCTGCGTGCCGGCGAGCCCCGTGTGCGTGTTCAGCGCCCACGCCATGCGGGAGATCTCCGTCGGCCGTCGATCGGGTTCCACAGGTATGTGCGGGGCATCGAAGCCGGGCTCGAGCGGCACCGCGAGTTGCGGGAGAAGCGCGAGCGCGCCCACGAGCAGACTCCACCCGATCACGAAAGGCCAGGTCAACCCGAAACCGGTGAGCACCGATGCGGCGAGCACCGCCGCCACGGCGGCGGCGACGGTGCGCCCCCGCCTCATCGCCATACCTCTTCGATCCGGCGGAGCGCAGCACGGGCGGCGTGCCTCTCGGATTCGGTGGCGTGGTGGGCGCCGAAGCGCACCCGTTCGAACAGGGTCAGCAGCTCCGAGGCGTCGTCCTCGATCCCGGAGCGCCGCGTGATGACCCTGAGCGCGAACTCCCCCGGCGTCTCACTCGGAGCGCGTGCGACCCCCGCATCCGCCGCGCTCTCTTCGAGGCCGACCCACGCGGCGATGACCGCGTCTGTGGGCAGCGCGCGTTCGTCGATGGCCTGCAGCGCCCCGGCGATGCCGCGCCGGATGGCTTCGACCGCCACCTCCGGTGCGGGAACCGCAGCCACCTCGGCGACCTCGGCAGCGACCTCGGCCCCGTCGCGCCGTTCCGTGGGCCTGTTGCGCCAGGCCCGCAGCAGCGATCGAACGAGGATCACGAGGAGTGCGATGACGCCGGAGACCACGAGGAGCAGGAGGATCACTGCGAACACCTGCACCACCGCGGCACTCGTGGGATCGATGTCGACCTCTTCCGGAAGCCCCGTCGCGCCGGGTGCAGTCGTGGGAACCGGCGGCTCCGACGCCGACGGCACGGGCTCCGACGGACGGAATGTCGGCACTCCCTGGATCGCGGCGGCGATCATCACGATGAGGAAGAGTGCGGCGACGGCGCTCACGAGTCCGAGCCGCCGAACACCCCGACGCGCATCGGTTGTCGGGCGGTCACTCGGCATGCCCACACCCTATGACGCGGTCACTCCGGGGTCGGGCGGCGACCCGCGAAAGCCGACAACCCGTCACGCAGGGTCGCGATCTGCTCGAGATCCATACCCACCGCCGCCATCACCTGACGAGGAACGTCGAGGGCGCGCTCTCGCAGTGCTCGACCGGAGTCTGTGAGCGTGATGTCGAGACGCCGCTCGTCCTCGGCGCTGCGCTGTCTGGCCACCAGCCCGTCGGCTTCCAGCCGCTTCACCAGGGGGGACGCAGTCGCCGGTTCCAGAGCGAGATCAGCCGCGAGATCGTTCAGGGGGCGAGGCGCGCGCTCCCAGAGCGCGAGCATGACCAGATACTGCGGATGCGTGAGTCCGAGAGGCTCGAGGATCGGCCGGTAGATCGCCACGACGTTGCGGGCTGCGGTCACCACGGCGAAGCAGAGCTGATTATCGAGCTTGAGCAGGTCGTCGGGTTCCGTCACGGCTTCGAATATACATTGACCCTAATAGTTAGTACACTAAGCAACATGGCCAGTTCAGACGATCGCCCTCCGCTTCGCGCTCGGATCCGCGAGGCGGGAGGACTGTACGCGTGGATCAACTCGAATCTGATCCGCTTCGCGGGCCCTGCCTCCGTCGGCCCCTACGAGAAGACTCCCCCGCCGAGCCCGTCCGAGCGGGCAGAGCGCGCCTGCCCGCTGTGCGGTGCCCCGATGAGCGAGCACGAGATCGACCGCTCGGGCCCCAAGACACTCGTGCACTGCCCCTGAGACTCACTTTCAGCGCCGACGGGGACTCGTTCTCAGCCGTCGACCGCGGCGTCTTGGCGCGCGATGTCGAGCCACGAGGCGAGATCATCGTCGTCGACGAGCACGCTCGGCGCCACATCGAGCCAGCCGGTGCCCATAGTTCGCGCGCCCATGACCGCAACCGCGACTCCGGGTCGCGTGATGAGCGAGGCACCGTGCTCGTCATTCACTCGGACGAGCAGAACCCCGCCCGTCCGCGCTCCGACGAGAATATGACCGTCGAGGAGGAACGCGCGCGTGCCGAACATGCGCTTCTCCTCGATGTTCTCGTCGAGCGTGAGGAGCGCTCTCACCCGGTCGGCGAGTTCCTCGCCCGCTGCATCCATCCTGGTGCCTCCGAGCCTCTCAGGCGTGGCCGGCCTTCTCCATCGCGCGCAGCTCCTTCTTCATGTCCTGCACCTCGTCGCGCAGCCGCCCGGCGAGCTCGAACTTGAGTTCTGCCGCGGCCGCGAGCATCTGATCGGAGAGGTCCTGGATCACCGCTTCGAGCTGCTGAGCGCCCTCTGCGGCGATGCCGGTACGTCGCAGGTTGGGCGTCGGCGACTTGCCCTTGCCCGTCGCGCGCCCACGCCCGGACATCATCTCGGCGGTGTCCGCACCCTCGCGCGCGAGCACCTCGGTGATGTCGGCGATACGTTTACGCAGCGGCTGAGGGTCGATTCCGTTCTCGAGGTTGTATGCGACCTGCTTCTCGCGGCGCCGATCGGTCTCTTCAATCGCCTTGGCCATCGAGTCGGTGATCTTGTCGGCATACATGTGCACTTCGCCGGAGACATTTCGCGCCGCGCGACCGATCGTCTGGATCAGCGACGTTCCGGATCGGAGGAAGCCCTCCTTATCGGCGTCGAGGATAGCGACGAGAGACACCTCGGGCAGGTCGAGTCCCTCTCGGAGCAGGTTGATTCCCACGAGGACGTCGTAGACACCGGCCCGCAGTTCGCTGAGCAACTCGACCCGTCGCAGCGTGTCCACGTCCGAGTGCAGGTAGCGCACTCGCACGCCGTGCTCGCCGAGGAAGTCCGTGAGCTCCTCCGACATCTTCTTCGTGAGGGTGGTCACGAGCACGCGCTCGTCGCGCTCGACACGCACCCTGATCTCTTCGAGGAGGTCGTCGATCTGGCCCTTCGAAGGCTTCACGATGATGTGCGGGTCGACGAGACCGGTCGGGCGGATGATCTGCTCGACCACGCCGTCAGCGATTCCCATCTCGTACTTTCCGGGTGTCGCCGAGAGGTAGACGGTCTGCCCGATCCGGTTCTTGAACTCGTCCCAGCGCAGCGGCCGGTTGTCCATCGCGCTCGGCAACCGGAAGCCGTGCTCGACGAGCGTCCGCTTGCGAGAAGCGTCGCCCTCGTACATCGCGCCGATCTGCGGCACCGTGACGTGCGACTCGTCGATCACGAGCATGAAGTCGTCAGGGAAGAAATCGAGCAGCGTGTGGGGCGGCTCACCCGGCTGACGCCCGTCCATGTGCCGCGAGTAGTTCTCGATGCCCGAGCAGAACCCGAGCTGCTGCA
>JAZBLP010000095.1:0-12565 GCA_037033305.1 Actinomycetota bacterium
GGGTTCGTGATCAGTAGTGGACGGCGACCTCGAGGCCTACGGGCGACCACTCGTAGACGTACCGTGCCACATCGATCGGCATGTTCACGCAACCGTGGCTGCGTGGGGTGCCGAAGTCGTTGTGCCAGTAAGTGCCGTGGAAGCCCTCGTCGCCGTTGAAGTAGGTGACCCAGGGGACGTTCGGTGTCTCGGTGATCGACCCGTCCGGCTCGCGGCTCTTCATGGTCTGCTCGCGCACATGCGCGTAGACGCGGAAGTTGCCGGTGTCGGTGGGCGTCGCGCTCTTGCCCGAGGAGATCGCCCAGGAACGCACGACAGAGCCGTTCTCGATGAGTGTCGCGGTCTGCGACCCCAGGTCCACATCGATCTTGCGCACCAGGTTGACGGACTCGAACGGAGTCTCGGTGACCGGGATGGGGAAGGCTCCCTCGCCGGCCTCGAGTTTCGTCGCGACGTCGGATGCGAGAGTCGAGGTGTCGCCGATCGCGCGACCACTCACTCCCTCGGTCTCGGTGCGAAGGATCTTGCCCGCGGAATCGACGATGTTCGTCGCGTTGACCGGAGCCCGGTCGACGGCGGCGGGGAGGGCATCGATCGTCGCCTGGATCGCTGCTTCGTCGGCGACGACGCTGAGCTGGCCCCCGTCGTCGACGACGGAGAGCCAGGTCGAGGCGGTGGCCGGGTCGACGGGAACGGTTCGCTCTTCGCCGATGTAGAAGCCGATCGAGCCGAGCATCGTGTTCAACGAGGTCGCAAGAGTGGTGGCGTCCTCGTCAGTGATCGCGGGAGCGGCTTCGGCCGGGTCGCCGGAGAAATCGAGGCTCGTGCCGCCGTCCGCGATCGTGTCGACCAGGGCGGCGGTGAGGCCGTCGAGGTCCACGGCCGTCCCGGTGGCTGACGGGGTGATCGCGTAGCCACCGCCGGCGGCGTCGAAGACGACGCCGGCATCGACAGCGTCCTCGAAGCTCGACGGCACGGCCTCGCGCAGCGCGGCCTCGGCCGTCGCGGGATCGAGAGTGATGTCGCCGGCGACGGGCTCGCCCATCCAGGCGGTGACGTTCCAGAGCGGACGCTCGGCGAAAGCAGCGTCGGCGAGTGCCGTCGCGTCGATCTCGGCACCGAGATCCGCTCCCGTCAGCACGGTGTCGCCGCCTGCCCCGGTCAGAGTGACCTCGGTGTCGGCGACGTGAGACCGGATCGTGTCGGCTGCTGCACCGGGTGTGAGCCAGCCCACGGGAATCCCGGCGACCGTGGTGCCCGGCGCGATCAGGATCATCGAGGCGGCCGCTGCGCCCACGGCCAGCGCACCCACGCCGAGACCGATCCACAGTCCGAGCCGCTTCTTCTTGGGCGTCGGTTCGATCGGCGCCCAGGCGAGCTCCTGTTCGCCGCTGCGCGGCGGCTGAGAGTCCGTGGGTGCGTCGCCGGAGTCGGCGGGCGCGACGGTATGCGGCTGGTCGCCGGAGGCGGTCGCCTCGGTCAGCTTCTCGGTCTTCGCATCCTGCGCTGAGATCAGATCGGTCACGAACTCACCCCCCGGTTTCTCACGTGTCCTTAGCGATATGCTACGCGATCGCGTATAACGAGGGGGCAACGGTCGGTGGACCGGGGGATATTCCCTGGTCCTCAGTCGCCGACCACGGCAAGGCCGTCGATCTCGACCAGCATCTCCGCGCGGGGGAGGCCGGTGAAGACCGTCGTGCGCGAGGGCAGGATGCCGCTGGTCGTGTGCTCGGTGACGAAGGCGCCATACGCGTCGTTCATGATCGCGAAGTCCTCGCGCTTGGTCAGGTAGACCCGCAGCATCACGACGTCGTCGAACGTCGCGCCGGATGCCTCGACGATCGCCTTGACGTTCTCGAGCGTGCGCGTCGTCTGAGCGGCGACATCGCCAGGGAAGAGGTATTCGTTCGTCTGGGGATCGACGGGCCCCTGGCCGGAGACCTGCACGATCGGGCCCTTTCGGATTCCCTGCGAGAAGGTGTGAGCGGGAGCGGGGGCGGCGTCGGTCGACACTCGGATCTTCGCGGTCATGCGACCAGCCTAGTAGCCTTGTTAGATGCCTCTACAAATCCCCGATCCTGTACTCGGCACCTGGGCGAAGGGTTTCCCGCCGCGGTCCGGTGGGCTGCGATTGTCGGAGGTTCCCGATGCGGACCTGCACCTGTCCGATCTCGTGACGCCGGTTCTGACGGTGCATGAGGCGGCGCTCGCGCACAACGAAGCGACCGTCTTCGGCTGGGCGGCGGAGCAGGGTGTCCGTCTCGCGCCGCACGGCAAGACGACGATGGCGCCGGCGCTCTGGCAGCGACTGCTCGATGCGGGGGCGTGGGGGATCTCTGTGGCGACGCCGTGGCAGGCGGAGGTCGCGGTGGAGGCGGGGGTCTCGACCGTGCTCATCGCGAACGCCGTCACGGACCGCAGCTCCGCGCACCATCTCGGCGCACTGCTCGCTGCGGATCCCGATCTCCGGGTCCTCTGCTGGGCCGACTCCGTCGAGACCGTCGGCATCCTCGCCGACGCGCTTCATGGAGCCGAGCGTCCTCTCGACGTGCTCGTCGAACTCGGCGGACGCGGCGGACGCACCGGCGCACGCAGCGTGGACGAGGGGGAGCGCATCGCCCAGGCGATCCTCGCGGCGCCCGGTCTGCGGCTCGCCGGAGTCGCCGGCTACGAGGGACCGTTCGGACCTGACCGGTCGGAGGCGTCCGTCGCCGCGGTCGACGCCTACCTGTCCACACTCGTCGACCTGCACCGGCGTCTCGAGTATCCGCTCGACGTTCGGCCCGTCCTCAGCGCTGGAGGCAGCGCCTTCCCCGACCGGGTGGCGGCGGTCCTGGCCCCTCACGGAGCTGATGCCGACATCGTGTTGAGGTCGGGCGCGTTCCAGATCCACGACGACGGCTTCTACTCGCGCATGTCGCCGTTCGGCCCCCTGACATCGACGGCACCGCTGCGTTCCGCCATGCACGCGTGGTCGCGTGTCGTCTCGCACCCTGAGGAGGGGCTCGCCCTGCTGGATGCGGGCCGCCGAGATGTGCCGTACGACCTCGACCTGCCCGTCCCTCAGTCCGTCGCGGGGCGGATCACGGCCCTCAACGACCAGCACGCGTTCCTCGACCTTGCAGACGGCGGGGGCGTCGCGGTCGGCGACGTCGTGCGTCTCGGGCTGTCGCATCCCTGCACGGCGTTCGACAAGTGGCGCGTCGTGGCGGTCATCGATGATCCGGACGCGGCGGACCCCCGGGTGATCGGAGCTGTCGCGACATGCTTCTGAGCACCGAGATACCCGTGCGGGTGTACCGAGGCGCCACCGTGGTCGACGGGACGGGGGCCGCGAGGTTCGTGGCGGATGTCGCTGTCGAAGGAGCGCGGATCGTCGCAGTGGTGCGCGACGGCGACGAGAGCGCCCTGGAACTGCCGGCGGATGCGGTGGAAGTCGCCGCCGCCGGGCGGGTGCTGGCCCCGGGTTTCATCGACATGCACGCGCACAGCGAACTCGCCGTCCTGCAGGGGGCAGCCCACGATGCCAAGATCCTCCAGGGCGTCACGACAGAGGTGCTCGGTCAGGACGGGCTCGGCTACGCCCCGCTCGACGAGGCGACGGCAGCGGTCATCCCGGCTCAGATCGCAGGCTGGAACGGCATGCCGCCCACTGTCCCGTGGCGTTCGATGGGCGACCTGCTCGCCGCGATCGACTCGGCCGCGGTGGGCAACGCCGCCGTCCTGGTGCCGCAGGGCAATCTGCGCATGATGGTGGTCGGTCACGAGAATCGTGCGGCCACATCCGCGGAGATCACGGCGATGTCCGGCATCCTCGGTGAGGCGCTCGATGCCGGGGCGTTCGGAATGTCGAGCGGTCTGACCTACACGCCGGGGATGTATGCCGACACGGCTGAGCTGGAAGCGCTCTGCCGGGTCGTCGCCGAACGCGGCGGTTACTGGGCGCCCCACACCCGAAGCTACGGCGGGGGAGCCCTGGACGCCTATCGTGAGGCGCTCGACATCGGCCGCCGCACCGGATGTCCGATCCATCTGACGCATGCGACCATGAACTTCGCTCCGAATCGGGGGCGCGCGGCAGAGCTGCTCGCCCTGGTCGATGAGGCGCTCGACGACGGCGTCGACGTGACCCTCGACACCTATCCGTATCTTCCCGGTGCCACCACGCTCGCGGCGCTGCTTCCGAGCCGACTGGCCGAGAGCGGAGATCTGCTCGCCACCCTCGACGCTCTCGATGCGCGCGGCCGCGAGGCCGTCCGCGTCGAGCTCGAGGAGATCGGGTGCGACGGCTTCCACGGGGAGCGCGCCGACTGGTCGGCCATCCAGATCTCCGGCACCTCGTCGCCCGAACTCTCGGACCTCGTCGGACGCTCGATCGCGGAGATCGCCGAGTCATCCGGCAGACGCGCCGTCGACGTCGTGCTCGACACGATCCTCGAGGATGGCGGAGCGACCGGCATCCTGATGCACATCGGTGACGAGGAGAACGTCCGCACGATCATGCGGCATCCCCGCCACAGCGGCGGCAGCGACGGGATCCTGATCGGCGCGAGACCGCATCCGCGGGGCCGAGGCACCTTCCCGCGCTACCTCGGGCACTACGTGCGCGAGCTCGGGGTGCTGTCCCTCGAGCAGGCTGTGCAGCACCTCTCCGGCACGCCCGCGATGCGGCTCGGCCTCGACCGCGGTGACGCGCCGCGCGGCGTGATCCGCGCAGGGGCGACGGCCGACCTGGTGCTGTTCGATCCCGAGACCATCTCGGCGGGGGCGACCTTCGAGGCCCCGCACGAGGCGCCGATCGGCATCGACGAGGTGCTCGTCGGCGGCGTGCCCGTGGTGCGGGCGGGGCGCACAACCGGCGCGACACCGGGTCGAGCGCTCCGAATGATCCCCGCTGCGCATCGCGCCACGGTTCCGAACATCGCGGCAGTGATCGATCCCGCTGCCGAGCCGTTCGGATGGACGGTCAGCACGCCGGTGATGGCCGGGGAAGCCCTCGCCGCGAGCGCGTCCCGTCTCGGCGAGCATCCTGGCGCCGTGGGTGCGGCACCCGCGATCACGCTGAGAATCGACGAGTCGCTCGCGGGGGAGGCGTTCGCCCGAGGTCGTGTCGGTGACGAGGCGTTCCGGGTGACGGTGACCGCCGAGGGGGTCGGCGTCGCCGGGGCGAGCCCCGCCGGCGTCTTCCGGGGCACCACCCTGCTCCGACAGCTGCGCGAGCCCGGCGCCGAACACGCTCGCATCCCCGCAGGGATATGGCAGTCCGCTCCGGCCTACGCCTGGCGGGGAGTCATGCTCGACGTCGCGCGGCACTTCCGCCCGGTCGAGGACCTCAAGCGGCTCGTCGATCTGATGGCCGACCACCATCTCACCGTGCTGCACCTCCACCTCACCGACGACCAGGGCTGGCGCTTCGCGGTGCCCGGCTACCCGCACCTCACGGACGTGGGCGCTCGTCGCGAGGAGACGCAACTGGGTCACGGGCCCCACGCCACGGTCGCGCCGGGGTTGCACGAGGGCCATTACACGGATGCCGAGCTGCGGGACCTGGTCGCCTACGCGGCGGACAGATTCGTGACGGTCGTGCCGGAGGTCGAGCTGCCAGGGCACATCCAGGCGGCGCTCGCCGCGTACCCCGGGCTCGGCAACACGGACGTGGGCGAGCGCGCTGTCGCGCCCTGGTCGCGCTTCGGCGTGAACCCTCGCACTCTCGCGCCGACGGATGCCGCCCTCGCCTTCGGGCGCGCAGCGATCGACGCCCTGTGCGAGCTCTTCGACTCGCCGTGGATCGGCATCGGCGGTGACGAGGTGCCGGTGACGGAATGGGCGCAGAGTGCAGCTGCGCAGGAGAGGATGCGGGAGCTCGGTCTCGCGACTCCTCACGACGTGCAGCCCTGGTTCACCGACCGCTTCGTCTCCCACGTACGCAGTCGTGGGCGTCTCGCGCTCGCGTGGGACGAGGTGCTCGAGGGAGACGTCCCCGACGGTGTGCGGATCCTCGCCTGGCGTGGTCCCGTCGCGATGCGCGCGGCGCTCAGGCGCGGCATCCCCGTGATCGCGTGCCCCGACCTCGAGGTGTACCTCGACTACCCCCAGTCGGAGTCCGGGGAGGAGCCGATCCGGGTCGGCCCGCCGCTGCCGATCGAGCAGGCCTATACGCTGCGCATCGAGAACGGTGCAGCGGGCGGACAGGCCAACGTGTGGACTGAGCACCTCCCGACGAGAGATCGGCTCGACTTCGCGATGTTCCCTCGTCTGGCAGCGATCGCCGAACGGCTGTGGGACGGCGGCGAACCGCCGTCGTACGAAGGGTTCGAGAGACGTCTCCCGGCCCACCTCAGGCGCCTCGCCGAGTCCGGGGTGCGGTATCGTCCTCTCGATGGTCCGACGCCCGTGCAGAGGCGTCCTGGAGTGCCGGGGAAGCCTCTCACACGCGAGGAGCGGCAGGCGATAGTCGCGGGCCTCGTGGAACGCCTGGTGGAGTCGTCGGGCACCGCCGACGGGGGACTCTCGGCATAATGTAACGTTTCCGTAACCCTCCCTGTGCTACCTGTGGCAGGGGTTGCGAAATTTTTGTTCGTAAGGTCTACTAACAAACATGTCCGTATCGGATGGATCGCGTCCTTCGACGTCGCCAGATTACGTCGCCGCGAGCGCACACGCCTTCGGCCCGGGGCGCCACCTGCGCTCGCGCTCGAAGGTGCTCCCGGAACACGCTCGCGGGCACAACCGTGCGCTCGTGCTGCAGACCCTGTATCACTCGGGTGCCATGAGTCGAGCGGATCTCTCACGCGAGACCGGCCTGACTCGGGTCACCATCTCCGACCTCGTCGCCGAGTTCATCTCCGACGGCATCGTCGTCGAGATGGGAGTGCGCGAGACGGTGGGACCGGGTAAACCTCCGATCCTCATCGACATCGACCGTGTCGGTCACCAGATCATCGGGATCGATCTCTCCGGCCCCCACGCATTCGTGGGTGCTCTGCTCAGCCTCGACGGCGACGTGCTCGAGCGACGCGAAGTGCCGCGACCGGAGAGCGCAGACGGTGACGCCGCTTACGCCGCCACCCTGGAACTTGCACGTGCGCTCGCCCAGACGGCCACGCAGCCCATCCTCGGCGTCGGGATCGGCAGCCCGGGTGTCGTGCGTCCTGACGGCGTCGTGCTCAGCTCGCCCAACCTCGGGTGGAGCAATCTGCCTCTCGAGGCGAAGCTGGGCATCGATCTCGATCTCCCCGTGCTCGTGCGCAACGACGCCAACGCCGCCGTGCTCGCCGAGTACACGTTCGGCGAGGCGAAGGCCGACTTCATGCTCATCAAGATCGGTCGCGGAGTCGGCGCCGGCGTCATCACCGGCAGTCAGCCGTTGCTCGGCAGCCGATTCGCCGCGGGCGAGATCGGCCACGTCGTCGTGGGCACCGACGGGGGACCCCGCTGCGCCTGCGGCAAGGACGGGTGCCTCGAGGCGTGGCTGAGTGAGACGAGGCTGCGTCCGGCCATCGCGGACGCGCCCGGATCCCGCGACGAGATCCTCCGAGACGCAGGCACCCGGATGGGCATCGCGATCGCCCCGATCGTCGCGGCGCTCGATCTCTCCGAGGTCGTGCTCTCAGGTCCTGAGGATCTGCTCGACGGCGTGCTGATCGACGCCGCGGTCGAGACCCTGCACGCGCGCACGCTCGAGGGCGTCTTCGAGGACGCCCTCATCCGCCGCACCCACCAGGACGACATCGTCCTGCGCGGCGCCGCAGTGATGGTCCTCTCCAGCCAGCTGGGCGTCTCGTGATCCGTGGCTGCGGGCGCCCCCGCGTCCACGAGCCGAACACGAGCAGGGGCACCATCCGATGACGGATGCGCTCGCCGTCGACCTGTCCGGTCGGCCCATACGAGTGGGCCTGGACGTCGGCGGAACCAAGATCGATGCTGTCGCGGTGTCTGCTGACGGAGACGTACTTGCGCGCGTGCGCCGACCCACAGGCTGGGGCGAGGATGCGGTCGTCGTCAGCGTCCTCGAGACCGTCGACGCGCTCTGCGTCGAAGGAGGGTTCGCCCGCTCGGCCGTCCGATCGGTGGGCGTCGGCATCCCCGGGCTGGTCGACGCGGACACCGGTCGCGTGCTCCATGCCGTGAATCTCGGCGTCGAGTCCCTCGATCTCGCCGGACTCGTCGGTCGACAGCTGAGGATCCCCGTCCGCGTCGAGAACGACGTGAAGGCGGCGGCGCTGGGCGCTGCGGTGCTGCGCGGGGTCGACGGCTCGATGGCCTACCTCAATCTCGGCACCGGGGTCGCTGCCGGGATCGTCGTCGACGGCACGATCTGGCGTGGCGCGCGAGGCACCGCCGGGGAGGTCGGGCACCTCTCGGTCGACCCGAACGGACGCCTCTGCGGCTGCGGACAGCGTGGCTGCATCGAGACCTTCTGCGGCGGAGGCGCACTCGCCAGAGCCTGGGATCGTCCGGGCGCGCTTCCGGTGCGCGACATCCTCGACGCAGCCGACGTCGGCGATGACCGTGCGGTCGCCCTCCGCGCCGACCTCTTCCACGGCGCAGCTGCGGCGGTGCGCGCGCTCGTGCTGTCAGCAGACGTCGAGCGTGTCATCATCGGCGGCGGCCTCACCTCGCTCGGCGAGAGGCTCTACGCGGGTGTCCGCAACGCGCTCCGGTCCGGTGCCGAGGCCTCGCCCTTCATGCGCTCCCTGCACCTGGACGACAGGATCGAACTGCTCCCCGCCGGCTCTCCCGCTGCGGCCTTCGGGGCCGCAGTCGTCGGCGCAACCACCCCCTCAAAGGAGACCGTTTCCCATGGCTGAAGTCGTCATCGTCGAGAACGCGGAAGCGGCAGGGACACTCGTCGCTGCCGAGATCGTCGAGTTGATCGACGCACGTCCCGATGCCGTGCTCGGCCTCGCCACGGGCTCGACGCCCCTTCCTGTCTACAAGGCGCTGCGCGGCATGCTCGCGGGTCGTGACGTCTCGCAGGTGCGCGGATTCGCACTGGACGAGTACGTGGGGATCGACCCGGCCCATCCCGAGAGCTACCGCTCGGTCATCGCTCGCGAGGTCGTCGAGCCGCTGGCGCTCGACCCGCGACGCATCCATGTGCCCAACGGTGCCCAGGCCACCATTCAGCATGCGGGCGACGACTACGAGGCCGCGATCGAGGCGGCCGGAGGCGTGGATCTGCAGATCCTCGGGATCGGCACGGACGGCCACATCGGCTTCAACGAACCGGGCTCGTCGTTCGCCTCGCGCACCCGCGTCAAGACGCTCACAGAGCAAACACGTGAGGACAACGCGCGCTTCTTCGACTCGATCGACGACGTGCCCATGCACTGCATCACCCAGGGGCTGGGCACGATCCTTCGTGCCAGGCACCTCGTGCTGCTCGCCTTCGGCGAGGGCAAGGCGCAGGCCGTGGCGGATGCCGTCGAGGGGCCGCTGTCGGCCATCCTCCCCGGTTCGGCGATCCAGCTGCACCCGCACGCGACCGTCGTCGTCGACGAGGCCGCGGCGTCTCGGCTGAAGCTCGCGGACTACTACCGCTACACCTTCGCGAACAAGCCGAGCTGGCAGGGGATCTGACGCGGGCTGCTCAGGTCCGAGTCGCGGGCCACGCCAGCGGCAGAAGGTGCTCGATGCTGAGCGGTGCCAACGGCAGCGTCTCGGCATCCGCGGGTGTGATCCAGCGCAGTTCGGCGAGCTCGGCCTGGACTGCGACCTCCGCCGCTGCGATGGATACCGAGAACGCATCGGCCACGACCCGATGACCGGGCTCGTTGGCCGCCGCGGAGACGAACGTGCCGAGCGGCTCGAGATCGCGCTCATCCAGGTGAAGGCCGAGCTCCTCGTGCAGCTCGCGGATCAGCGTCTGCGAGGCGGTCTCCCCGGGCTCGGGCTTGCCGCCGGGCTGCATGAAGCGTGTCGTCCCCTGTTTGCGCACGACGAGCACCCTGCCGGCGTCATCGACGATGACCGCAGCGCTGACGTGGATGTCAGGCATCGGGCGCGAAGACCTTGCCGGGGTTTAGGATCCCCAGCGGATCGAACACCCGAGTGATCTGACGCTGGATCTCCCACTGATCGTCTCCGAGCTCATCGGCCAGCCAGCGACTCTTCAGGGTGCCGATTCCGTGCTCGCCGGTCAGCGTGCCGCCGAGCGCGATCGCGGCCCGGAACAGCTCGTCCGCCGCCGCCCAGACCTCAGCGGGAGGCTCGGTGCCCTCGAAGATGAAGTTCGGATGCAGGTTCCCGTCGCCCGCGTGAGCCACCGTCGGAATCGCCATCGAATAGGCCTTCTCGATGCGAGCGATCTCATCGAACATCGCGGGCATTGCGCTTCGCGGCACCGACACGTCTTCGATGAGGGTGGTGCCGAGCGCCGACATGGCGGGGTGCATGGCGCGCCGGATGGCCAGGAGGCGCTCGCCTTCTTCGCGGTCGTGGGAGACCTCGGTCACACCCTGATGAGCCGTCAGGATGTCGGCGATCGTCGTCGCCTCTGCCACTGCCGCCGGACCATCCGTCTGGATCGTCAGCTGAGCGCTCCCGGCCACGGGCGCGGGGAGGTCGAGCAGGGCGGCGACGGCGGCGAGGCTGGCGGAGTCCATCAGTTCCATGATCGCCGGTTGGGCGCCCGAGGCGGTGACTGCGGCGGATGCGGACGCCGCTGCGCGCACATCGGGGAAGATCGCCGTGACGGTGCAGGTCGTTCCCTCGACCAGTCGGCGGAGCTTCAGAGTGGCGCCGACGACCACACCGAGCGTGCCCTCGGAGCCGATCACGAGAGAGGTGAGGTCGAGCCCCGTCACGCCTTTGACGCTGCGGTGGCCGAGGTTCAGCAGTCGGCCGTCGGCGAGCACCAGATCGACACCGAGGACCGCGTCTCTCACCACGCCGTACTTCGCACACAGCAGCCCGCCCGCTCCTGTGGCGATGTTGCCGCCGACGGTCGAGATCGCACGGCTTGCAGGGTCCGGCGCCCACCAGAGTCCGTGCTCCGCCAGTGCGTCGTTGAGGTCGGCATTGAGGATGCCTGGTTCGACGACGGCGAGCAGGTCGTCGGCGCGGATCTCGTGGATCGCGGTCATTCGGCGGGTGGACAGGACGATCTCGCCCTCGCCCCCGTTCGCCGCACCGGCGAGACCGGTTCCCGCTCCACGCACCACGACCGGGGTGGCCGTCTCGGTCGCGATACGCATCACCGTCTGGACGTGCTCGACCGTCTCGGCGTGCACGACCGCGAGCGGGCGGCCGGGCGCCGCATGTCCGGATCTGTCGGCGCGTGCTTCTTCGAGTGCCGCCGCATCGGTGTCGACGATGGCGCCGAGTGCGGCGACGAGCCGGTCGAGTGCGCTCATCGGATTCGACGCCGCCCGCTCACGACGCCGGCGCCGACGGCGACCACGGCGAATGCGATGCCGATGAGCGGCTGGTCCATCAGCCACCACGCGATCGTGACGCCGACGTAGATCAGCAGCTCGACGACGACGCGAAGGAACGGGTGCAGCCGCAGAACGGGTCGAGGGGAGAGGAAGAGCGCCCAGATCACGATCACGACGATCGGAGCCCCGATGCCGAGGATGACGTTGTAGGGGAAGGGCCAGGTGGCGAATCCCCACAGGGCGAGGGTGCCCACTGAGACGATCAGAACGACCGATCGGACGATGTCGAGGGCGGTGATGGTGGGGCGGTCGACACCGGGAACGGAGGCGGGATCCTGGGACATGGATCCAGTCTATTCGCCGCCGATGACGAGTCAGAGCGCGGGCACGGCCTCGTCTGTCGCCACTGGGTCGACTGAAGTCCCATCGGCGGGCTCCGCCCCGTCTGCGGGGGCAGGCTCCGCCGGGGGAGCGGTCTCCTGCTCGGTCACAGGCTCAGCCGGGGGAGCGGTGTCGACGGGATCTGCCGGGGTCTCCGTCTCGGCCGCCGGCGCCTCAGGAGGCGTCACGACATCCGGAGACTCGGTCGGACCACCAGGCTCAGCGTCGTCCGTCGGCTCGGGTACCGGCACGATCGCGTCGTCCGGAGTCGGTTCAGCGGGCAGTGGCTCGGCGGGATCCGCAATCGGGACTCCGCACGAGGGAGCGAGGGCCACCGAAACGAGGGTCACACTGAGCGCCGAGAGGCTCGTGGTCGTCGGCAGGGTCGGCCCGGCCGCCGTCACGTAGTGGACTTCGAGGGGTGCGCTGAGGAGGATCTGGACGAGACCGGGACGCAACTCGATCGTGCCGGTCCCTGTGTCGTTCAGCGAGGTGCCGTCGACGCCTCCGTGGTGTCCCCCGAGAAGAGCGTCGATATCGGCACCCGGTTCGCCGGACACATTCACCGTCACGTACGTGACGGCGCGATCGTCGAGGCAGATGCTCGCGAGCGTGACCTCGATCGGCGTCGTCGGTGCTGCGGGGTTCTCTCCTGGGGTCTCGCCGCCGGGGGTCTCGCCACCGGGGGTCTCGCCACCGGGGTTTTCTCCGGGGGTTTCGCCGCCGGGGGTTTCTCCGGGCTGCTCACCCGGGGTCTCGCCGCCGGGGGTCTCTCCGGGCTCTTCGCCCGGGGTCTCGCC
>JAZBLP010000096.1:0-11730 GCA_037033305.1 Actinomycetota bacterium
ACATCACCAGCCCCGGACGCAACTTCGTCACCCTCAAGATCACGACCTCCGACGGCATCGTCGGGCTGGGCGACGCCACGCTCAACGGACGCGAGCTCGCCGTCGCCTCGTACCTCTCCGACCACGTCGCCTCGATGCTGATCGGCCGCGATGAAGACCGCATCGAAGACACCTGGCAGTACCTCTACCGCGGCCCGTACTGGCGCCGCGGCCCCGTGACGATGGCGGCGATCGCCGCGGTCGACATGGCCCTGTGGGACATCAAGGCCAAGAAGGCCGGGATGCCGTTGTACCAGCTTCTCGGCGGCGCGAGCCGTGATGGCGTCCGCGTCTATGCGCACGCATCCGGCACCGATTACGCCGCCCTGAAGAACGCGATCGCCGGCTACGAGGAGCTCGGCTACACGGCCGTGCGAGTGCAGACCGGCGTACCCGGACTCGGCCAGATCTACGGCGTCTCGAATGCCGGCCCTGGCGTGCGTTACGACTACGAGCCCGCCAAGCGCTCGGGTGACCGCCCCAGCGAAGAGACCTGGGACACCCGCAACTACCTCAACCACATGCCCGGGATCTTCGGGCAGATCCGTGAGGACTTCGGTACGGACCTGCGCATCCTGCACGACGGACACCACCGGATGTCGCCGATCGAGGCCGCGCGCTTCGCGAAGGACATCGAGCCCTACGACCTGTTCTGGCTCGAGGACTGCACCCCCGGCGAGGACCAGACCGCACTGCGGGTCGTGCGTCAGCACTCGACGACGCCGCTCGCGATCGGCGAGGTCTTCAACTCGGTCTTCGACTATCAGACGCTCATCACCGAGCGGCTGATCGACTACGTGCGCTCGGCGGTCACCCACACCGGTGGCATCACGGCCATGAAGAAGCTGCTCGACTTCGCCGCGATCTACGGCATCAAGTCCGGCATCCACGGTCCGACCGACATCTCTCCGGTCGGCATGGCCGCGGCGCTGCACCTCGACCTGGCGATCCACAACTTCGGCATCCAGGAGTACATGCCGCACAACGCGCAGACGCTCGAGGTGTTCCAGACGTCCTTCACGTTCGACAAGGGCTTCCTGCACCCGGGCGACAAGCCCGGTCTCGGCGTCGACCTCGACGAGGATGCCGCGGCCGGCCACGAGTACACCAAGGCGTACCTGCCGGTGAACCGCCTGCTCGACGGGACCGTTCATGACTGGTGACGTCCGTCGGGTCCCGCTGTCGCCACGCACGGTCGACTCGCGTCTGATCGTCGTGGCTCGCGCGAAGCGGGCGGAGGACTATGACGCCGTGCTCGACGTGCTGGTGGATGCCGGCATCCGCAGCGTCGAGCTGACGCTGACCACCCCCGGCACGTTCGAGCACTTCCCGCAGCTGCTCGCGCGCTTCGGCGACATGATCGACCTCGGCATCGGCACCGTCACGAACACAGACGACCTCGCCAGGGCGATCGAGGTGGGCGCCGCGTACATCGTGACGCCGATCACCTCGACCGAGTTCGTGACGCAGGCGACGGATGCCGGTGTGCCGATCGTGCCGGGCGGACTCACGCCGACCGAGCTGTTCGCCTCGTGGTCTGCCGGCGCCTCAGCGGTCAAGGTGTTCCCGGCAGGTCAGGTGGGTCCGTCGTACCTCAAAGATCTGCGCGGACCGTTCCCCGATCTCGTCGCTGTGCCCTCGGGCGGCGTCGACCTGGTCGGGGCCGAGGCCTGGCTGCGTGCCGGCGCTGTCGCGGTGAGCGTCGGTGGCCCGCTGCTCGGCGACGCCTTCGCCGGCGGCGACCTCGCCGCGTTGCGCGAGCGCGCTGCCGGGTTCGTCGAGGTCTGCGCTCGGGAGACGGCGTGACCTCTCCCTCTGTCGTCACTCTCGGCGAGACCATGGCGCTCGTGCGCACGACCGAGATCGGATCGCTCCGTCACGCGAACTCGCTGGCGTTCGGCGTCGGCGGTGCCGAGAGCAACGTCGCGATCGGCCTCGCCAGACTCGGAATCGCGACATCGTGGTTGGGCCGCGTCGGCGACGACTCCCTCGGCGAGCGCATCGTGCGGGAGATCCGCGGTGAAGGCGTCGATGTGCGCGCGATCGTCGACCCGCATGCGTCGACCGGCCTGATGGTGAAGGAGCGCCCCTCTGCGGCATCCACCGCTGTGCATTATTACCGAGCGGGGTCTGCCGGTTCGAGGCTGCGCCCCGAGGACGTGCCCGACGACTGGGTGAAAGAGGCGTCGCTGCTGCACATCACCGGCATCACGCCCCTGTTGTCCGAGACGGCCCGAGCGGCCGTGCATGCAGCGATCGATCGCGCCCGGGCAGCCGGAATATCGGTGAGCTTCGACATCAACTACCGCTCGGCGCTGGCGTCGCCCGATGTCGCCGGCCCCCTGCTGCGTGAACTGGCCGAACGTGCCGACCTCGTCTTCGGCGGCGCCGAGGAGTACGCGATCCTGTATCCCGGCGCCTCGGCATCGGATGCTGCGGAACGCCTGCGGGATGCCGGATGCGCGACGACCGTGCTCAAGCAGGGGCCCGACGGTGCCACGGTCTTCACGGCCGGATCGGTGGCGGACGCCCCCGGGTTCACGATCGATCCGGTCGACACGGTGGGTGCGGGCGATGCGTTCGTCGCGGGCTATCTGAGCGCCCTGCTCGACGGCCAGGATCTCTCCGCCGTGCTGCGCCGGGCGAACGCGTGCGGCGCGATGGCCTGTCTCGTACCCGGCGACTGGGAGGCCGCGCCGACGCTGCGCGACCTCGAGCGCTTCCTCGACGGCGACTCCGACCCGGTGCGACGCTGAGATCGGCGTCGACCCCGCCTCAAGACGCGTAGCCTCGAAGGATGTCCAAAGCCGTCGCAACACCGTCCACGGCTCCCGAGCTCCTCACCCCTGCAGCCCCCCGCGCGTCGCTGTTCTCCCGCGCCGCGGTGAACCACCGGCCGACCGCGCTGGTCTACCGTCTCGCGGCCCTCGCCGTCATCCTGACCGGCATCATCCGGCACGCCGACCTGCTGAGCGGTCAGCCGGCGTGGACGACCGTGCTGTTCTACACGATGGTCAGCAACCTGCTCTGTCTCGCGTGGATGCTGTTCCTCGTCGTCCGCACCGTGAGAGATCTGCGTCAGCGCGGCGCGGTCGGCACATCCGCTCCCAGCGCCAGGCTGAGCGGGGCCGTGATGTTCGCGATCACCGTCACGATGCTGATCTATCTGATCGTGCTGGTTCCCGCACGGTTCGCCGACGGCGACGCCGAGATCTTCTCGCTCACCGACAACCTGATCCACATCATCACGCCCGTGCTGATGATCGTCGACTGGCTCGTCTTCGTGCCGAAGGGATCGTTCCGCTGGGTCGACCCGCTCCTGTGGACGCTGCTGCCTTACGTGTACCTGGCATGGGCTTTCGCCTACGGTGCGCTCGGCGGGGAATTCACACCGGGACAGGCGTACCCGTACCCGTTCATGGACGTCGACGTGCTCGGGCTGGCGGGTGTCACTCAGTGGATCGTCGCCCTGACGGTCGCCCTCGTCTCGGTGGGCTACGTGTTCGTCGTCATCGACCGGATCCTCGGAACGCTCGCCCGGCGCATCATCCGCTGACCCGGGTCCGAGTCCGTTCGCCCGCAGGATTCGGACTGACGCGGTCAGTTGATGATCTCGGCTCGTGAATCCGCGTGCAGCGCCGCGAGCCGTTCGCGCCATGCGGCGAGCGCCTCGGCCGAGAGGCGCGTCCAGTCGAGCACCTCGCGGACTACTCTCAACGGCGCACTGCTGCGATACGAGCGCGTCGGATTGCCGGGGAACTTCTTGTCGGTCACGTTCGGGTCGTTCTCGAACTCCCCGGTCGGCTCGACCTCGTAGACCCTCGGCTCGCGCTCGCCCGGCGCGAGCTCGGCGGCGAGGCCCGCGCCGTCGGCCACCGCGGTGAAGTAGATGTGGTTCATCACGATCTCGGGCCGGTAGTTCGACGGATAGCCGGCGGTCAGCAGATCGCCCGGCCGCAGGTCTGCCTTGGTGCCGTGGAAGAAGGGTCCGTCATCCAGTGCGTCGCTCACCCGCAGAATCCTACGACTGCGGGCACGCGCAAGGAAGGAGATCTCGCCGTGCGAAGGAGGGATGCCGACGGGCGGCCCTTCGTCGAGCGAGATCTCCTTCGCAGCGGTCGCGGCTCCAGGGGTCGCGTCGGTCAATCGCCCGAACGGCGCGTCCCGATCCCCGGCTCGTCGTTGTGGATGGACTTGTCTTGCACGGACGCCTCCGACGACGGGTCGACGCGCACAGCACCGGAGCCGCCCGAATCGGCACCCGCGTTTCCCGCGGGAGTCTCTCCGACCTGATCAGGGTCGTCCGCGTCGCGGTCGTCGATCAGCGCCGCGATGCCCTCCTCAGACGGCTCAGCGCCTCCGAGGTCCTGACGGGGCTCCTCGCCCCGATCGCTCACTCGGTGCCGTCCCGCAGGTCGGTCGGTGCGTCGCCGCTGTGCTGGGGGCCCTCGTCCTCCGGAGCGAGGTCGCCCTGTCCGTCGTCGCCCAGTTCGGCGTCGATCGGGTCGTCGCCCTGGGTCTCGGGCTGGTCGGTGTCGGTGGGGAAGGTGCCGTCCGAGAAGTCGTCGACTCGGGGGACGCCGGGCATGTCCGGCGGGAAGCTGTTCGCGAAAGCGTCGATGTTCGACATGATGCCCTCCAGGTTGTGTGCGGGTTCTCATCATGCGTCGGATCCGCGACGGGCGCAGGGCGGTTGACAGCCCGACGGAGGACGAGGATCATTCCCACCCGGGCCCCATCGCGCCGCATCGCGCCGCATCGTGAGAGCATCGATCGCAGACCACGACTCGAGGGAGATTCCGGATGCTCGACACAGCAGACACCGTCAGGCTCGGCCATTCCGGACTCAAGATCTCGAAGGTGGTGCTCGGATGCATGAGCTTCGGCGCACCGGATCGAGGAGCACACGGATGGTCGCTCGACGAGGAGGCGAGCCGTCCGCTGATCCGTCAGGCCCTCGAAGCCGGGATCACCACCTTCGACACCGCCGATGTCTACTCCGACGGCACCAGCGAAGAGTTCGTCGGCCGTGCGCTCAAGGACTTCGTCCGACGCGACGAGATCGTGCTCGCGACCAAGGTGCACGGGCGCATGGGCCCGGGCGCGAACCAGGCCGGCCTCAGCCGCGCGCACATCCTGTCGGCCATCGACGCGAGCTTGACGCGCCTCGGCACCGACCATGTCGATCTCTACCAGATCCACCGGTGGGACCCCGAGACGCCGATCGAAGAGACCATGGAGGCGCTGCACGACGTCGTCCGCTCGGGCAAGGCTCGCTACATCGGGGCCTCATCGATGTGGGCGTGGCAGTTCGCCACGGCCCAGGGTGTCGCTGCGCAGAACGGCTGGACGCGCTTCGTCTCGATGCAGGACCAGTACAACCTCCTGCAGCGCGAAGAGGAGCGGGAGATGCACCCGTTGTGCCTCGATTCGGGCGTCGGTGTGCTGCCCTGGTCTCCCCTGGCGCGTGGCAAGCTCACGCGCGACTGGGATGAGAAGACCACGCGCACAGCGACGGATGCCTTCGGCGCCACGCTCTACCGCCGCGAAGAGGAGTCGAACCGGGCGATCGTCGATGCGGTGACTCGCGTCGCCGAGGCACGCGGAGTCTCCCGCGCGCAGATCGCTCTCGCGTGGGTCGCGCAGCAGTCGGCGGTGACAGCCCCGATCGTCGGCGCGACCAAGGCCGCTCACATCGAGGATGCGGTCGCAGCCGTCGGCATCCGGCTCGAGGCCGCCGAGCTCACAGAGCTGGAGGGCGCCTACACGCCGCGAGAGCCCGAGGGCTTCTGACCGCGGTCCAGCCTCACTCGATCTGACCGATGGGCTCACGCTTCTCGGCCTGGAACTGGTCCTCCGCACGACCCCGGGCCCAGTAGGCGGAGATCGACAGCAATTCTCTCAGCACCTCGCGCTGCTTCAGCAGGGCCCGGACGGCCTTGATGGTTCCGCGTTCCCCATGCGCGAAGACGGCAGGGTGCCCGTCCGACCAGGTCAACTCCGCGAGGGCGGTCAGCAGCTCGTCATCCGACTCCGTCCATCGCACCGTCACCCCGGCTGGAGCGTCCGGAAGGATGCGGTCGGCGGCGTCGGCGACGGTGAGGATGACGTGCCCGACGGCATCCGCCCCCATCGCCTCGACGGCCGACGAGATCGCCGGAAGAGCGGTGTGGTCGCCGATGAGCAGATGCCACGCCGATTCCGGCTTCGGCAGGTAGCCGCCGCCCGCGCCGCTGACGACCATCGTGTCCCCGACCTGCGCACGTCGAGCCCACGGGCCTGCGACGCCGTCGTCTCCGTGCACGACGAAGTCGATGACGAGGCGCTGCTGCTCGGCATCCGCCGCTCTCACTGTGTAGGTGCGCGGAGTGGGCAGCTTCTCGGGGCTGTGCTCCCGCAGCTGAGCGAGGTCGTATGGAGGAATGAGCCCGTGGCGAGGGTCGGCGAAGAGGATCTTGACGTACTTGTCGGTGTAGACGTTGTCGTGGAAGGCCTCGTATCCGTCGCCTCCGGCAGTGATGCGCACGAGGTCGGGACTGACCTGCTCGACCTGCTGCACGCTGAGCACGGCTTGGCTGGGGGTGCGGCGAGGCTGTTCCGGCATGGAGGCTCCAGTCGACGGGGAGGGAAGTCCTCTCCAGTCTGCCGGTGATCGGTGCGACCAGGGTCACATGCCGACGCGTGGCACCCGCATCACGACCGGTCACTCCGCCGACTCGGGCTCGTCACTCTCCCGGCGGGCTGAGCGGCGACGCGAAGTGATGATGAGCGCGATACCGCCCGCAACCACGAGCAATGCCGCTCCGCCCACGGCCAGGGCGAGCGTTCCGTCACCACCCGTGCCCGGGAGTCCGCCCCCGGACCCGCCAGCGCCGGGCGGGGTCGGATCCGGGTTCGGGATCGGGGTAGGCGACTCTGTCGGGTCCGGAGAGGGTGTCGGAGTCGGCGTAGGCGTCGGCGTCGGAGTGGGGGTCGGCGTCAGCGTCGGAGTGGGCGTCGGAGTCGGCGTCGGCGTCGGGGACGGGGTCGGCGTCGGAGTCGGCGTCGGCGTGGGTGTCGGCGTCGGAGACGGCGTCGGAGTCGGCGTCTCGTCGAAGAGGTTCACGATCGTGCAGGTGACGTCGACAGCGAGCGGCAGGGTCAACTCGGCGGTGCCGTCGCCCGTCTGACGGAGACCGCCCGCGCCCGGGAAACCCTCACCCTCGCAGGCCCAGTCGCCCGCCGTGTAGTCGCCCGCCTCGTCGTCGCCGGACGCTTCCGAGAGAACGTAGATGCCGGCGGGCACCTCGGTCGTTGCTATCGAGCCGAGCCCCTCCAGATCCGTGGGTCCGTCGGCGCGCAGGGTCCAGAGCTCGGGATCGGCGTCACCGCCCTCGACCTCCTTGACGAGACTCAGCGACGGAGCGATGGCGACGTTGAGGGCCGTGCAGACGGCCTCGTCGCCGAAGCCGAGCGTCGCCTTCTCGGTCGACGCGTCGAAGTCCGCTCCGACGCACGACCACGACACGTCGTATCCCGCGGGGCCGTCCTCGCTGAACACGTACTCCCCCGGAGGGGTGAAGAGATCGGTCACCGCATCCGTCCCGCTCGCGCCGGCGAAGGCGGCGTTGCCCGGCCCCCGCGTCTTGAGAACGAAGTCCATCACCGAGGCGGTTCCCCCGGCGGTGTCGTCGATCTCCTTCACGAGCGTGATCTTGGGCGTGATCGCATTGTTCAGCACTTCGCAGACCACGTCTCGCCCCCCGGGGATCGTGACCTGTCCCTCGCGGGCGGTGGCGCCGAAACACGACCAGCCGAGCTGCTCGAAGCCGTCAGGACCCGACACCTCCGAGAGCGACCAAGTCTGATCGGCTGCGATCGGGACGCGAGTGGCGCTCGGCGACCCCGACTGGCCTTCGACTGTGGTTCCGCCGGAGGATGCTCGAAGCACCCACTCGCTCGGCAGGGGCGGCGTTCCGAACGCGGCGCTCACGCGCTTCTGCAGCGTGATCGTCGACTGCGTCCAGGTGTTCGTGATCGTGCAGATGACGGAGTCTTCGCTCCCGTCGATCGTGACCGACGTCGCGGTCGGCATGACCTCAGGACTCCCCGTCTCCTCGTCGATGCAGGCCCACCCGCTCGGTTCGTACAGCCCCGCATCCACTGCGGTGCTGAGCTCGCCGAGCTCATACGTGCCCGGGTCGACCGGTGCATAGCTCACCGCCGGCGTCCCGCTCGCACCCGAGAACGAGTCCACCGCCCCGGCGGCGCTCAGGGTCCAGTCCCCCGGTGCGAGCGTTCCACCGCCGGTGTTGACGACCTCCTTCACGAGCGTGAGGTGCGAGGTCTGGGAGACGTTCTCGATCGTGCAGGTGACGTCTTCGCCCGCGGCGATCGTGACCTCATCGACGAATCCGGTGGAATTGGTGCACTGCCACCCTTGGGTCGTGTACCCGTCGGTGGGTCCTTCTTCGGCGAGTTCGTAGGTTCCCGCGCCGACCGGCTCGCCGGTGACCGACGCACTGCCGACGATGCCTTCGATGCGCTCTGCTCCGTCGTCGGCCGAGAGCGTCCACGCCTGAGGGGGCTGGGGTCCGTCGACGGTCTTGACCAGCGTCAGCCGGCCTCCCGCGAACGAGTTCACGATCGTGCAGCGCACGTCCTCGTCGCCGTCGATCGTGAGCTGCCCCGCCGAGACCGCCAGCGGGGTGTCCGGGTCGGTCGCGAGGTCGACGCACTCCCACTCGCCCGCCGTGTACCCCCCGGGCCCGTCTTCCGACAGCGTGTATGTTCCTGGCTGCACAGCGACGTGGCTCACATCGGAAGACCCGGTCACGCCCGAATGAGGGGTGGGGCCTGCGGCCGAGAGGGTCCATTCGGTCGCCTCGTCGAGCGTCGCTCCGGCGGGTCCCTCGACCTCTTTGACCAGGGTGAGCCTGGGCACCGAGCCGGTGTTGCGGATGGTGCAGGTCACCGATTGATCGAGATCGATGTCGATCCGTCCTGATGCGTCGACGGGCAGGGGGCTGGATGTGCCGGCGAGAGTCGTCGCGGTGCACGTCCAGGCGCTCGCGGTGTAGCCGGACGGCCCGCCGCTCTCACTCAGCTGGTACTGACCGATCCGCACACGCTGCGCCGTCACGGCATCCGAGTTCCCCGGTCCGCGGATGTTCGTCGGCCCCTCTGCCTGCAGAGTCCACAGCGACGGATCCGCGCTGCCGCCGACGACCTCTTTTCTGAGCGTCAGTGTCGGAGCGACCGCCTCGTTCTCGACGGTGCAGGTCAGCTGCTGGTCTGCGGTGAGGGTGATGGTGCGCACCGGCTCGTTCGTCACGCTGCCGCCGCACTCCCACTCGACGAAGCGGTAGCCACCGGGGGTGTCCTCCCGCACGATCTCCGAGATCTCATACGTGCCCGGCGGGATCCTCATGCTCTGGATGCCGTTGAGGCCCTGTCCGCGGAACGTCTCGCCGGTGTCGACATTGACGGCCTGCACGTCCCACAGCGATCGATCACCCACGCTGGATCCGGTGTCGAGGTTCTCGATCCGCTTGAAGAGAGACAGTGTCGCTTCACCGGCTGCGGTCGCGGTCATCGGTGCGACGAGGGCTCCGGCCACCACGAGGAGCACCGCCACGAAGGCGGCTCTGACGAACGCGCGGTGTCTCATTGGAGCTCCACTTCGTCCTGCGAAAGAGGCGAGTGCAGCCCACACTACCCAGGGAAGTCCACCGGATGGTCGGCAAATATATCGGCGGACGTCTTCTCGGGTGTCCAGTACCGCGCGGCTCGGTCGTGCCTCAGGCGGCGCAGAGGTCGGTGTCCGCGCTGCGGTTCACCGCGTCCACGGGGCGGGGTGGCACCGGGGTCGCCCGGGGCTGCGAGGTGAGCGCTTCGTAGTCGGCGCCGAGCAGCAACTGCACGCCGTCGACGTCTCCGACCTGCACGACGACCTGGATGCCGAGCTCCGCGGCGAGCGCCTGGGCCGTCTGCTGGGCGTCGGGGGTGTCGGCGGCTGTGATGGTCGTGACGTCGACCGGGTCGGCGTTCGCGATGCTCGCCACGGTGTAGCCGTAGCCCGTCGCATCGTCGGCGACACGGGATGCCAGACCACTGACACCTGCGCCGTTGAGGATCTGCACGGGCGCGGTGCGCACCGGAGCCTCGGGCTGCACCTCATCGGTCGTGAGCACGATGGGCACATCGTCGATCAGAGCCCGGAAGATGACGTCGGCATCCGACGTGGGCACCACGCGATTCGGGTCGTTCGGGGCCTCGGTGGTCGGCATCGTGAGGAAGGTGACGCTGCTGAGCGGGACGTTCGCGACGCGGGCGGCGAGGCCGGCGAGATCGGTCAGCGCTCCCAGGCCGGGATCGACGGTCATCGACGAGGTCACGGCATCGAGGAACGCATAGAGCCGGTCGGGGCGCACGAGCACGGCGGACTTGGTCGCCTTCTGCACGATCGCCGAGAGCACCATCTGCTGGTGTCCGAGGCGGGCGATGTCGCTCTCTTCGGCGAGCGCATGGCGCGTTCGCGCGAGGGCGAGCGCCTGGTCGCCGTTGATCGACTGCGCGCCGGCGGGCAGGTCCAGCCGCGCGTGGCCGTCCTGCAGCGGCTCAGGCAGGCATACATCGATGCCGCCCATCGCGTCGACCATGCCGATGAACCCCTCGAAGTCCATCTGCACGAAGTGATCGATCGTGAGTCCGGTCAGCTGCTCGACCGCCGCGACCGAGCAGGCGGGTCCATACTGCAGCGCCGAGTTCAGCATGCCGAAGCCACCGCCATACGACCCGCGCCCGTTGTCGTCGCATGCCGGCAGGTCGCCGAGCGTGTCACGCGGGAGCTGCACGGCGTCGATCCGGGTGTTGTCACTCGAGATATGAGCGACCACCATGGCATCGCTGCGCTCGCTCCCGTCGTCTTCACCGAAGCCATCCGACTGGAGCGCCCTCGAATCCGACCCGAGCAGCAGGATGTTCAGATCTCCCGTCGCCAGTTCGGGCTCGCTCTCTTCGTCATCCGAGCGGATCGGCGCGGTCGTGACGTTGCCCTGCAGCTGCCCGTAGGCGATCGCGGCCACAGCCACCAGAGCGAGGACGACGACGACGCTGACCCAGCCGATCACTCGCCCGCGCCGACGGCGGGGTCGAGCCGCGGGTTCGGAGCCGGACGTCACGTCGCTCTGGTCGTCGCTGTGGGGGGAAGCTGGCGATCTCACCCGTTCACACCATCATGACTGAGCCCCGACCACCAACATGTGGAGGCGGCGAGTCCTGCGAGGGTGCTGTGAGCCGGCTCGCTCACACCGTGACGTACCCCCGCGACGAGTCGTCGTGGACGAGGCGGTAGTCCGGTGTCGCTCCGCGTCGATCGGCCAGACTCCACACCCGGGCCGATCGCTTCTCGTCGGCAGAGGAGGCGCCGTACTCGAGCACGAGAGCGCTCGGCATCCGTCCGTCGCGGTACTCGCCGACGAAGTAGCGGGGGCTGCCGAGACCACCCGAGTCCACCCGTCCGACGAATCGACCCGGATCGCCGATGCGGGGCGGGGTGGCGTGGAGGTCGGCGGGCGTGATGTGCTGCACGGCCTGAGGCTGTGCGAAGAAGGGAAGAGAGATCGACGCGGTCTGGCGTGGGTACTCTGGGGCGTGTTCGTGACTCATGTGAGCCTCCTCAGTCAGGGATGGTGGTGTCTCACGGACAGT
>JAZBLP010000097.1:0-11245 GCA_037033305.1 Actinomycetota bacterium
TCAGGCGTACCGCGGCGCGGTGCCGGTCGCGCGCTCGATCAGCCGCTCCGCCATCTCGTCGGACGTGGTGTTCTCCCCCGGCAGATTGGGCTTTCCGGTGCCGTGGTAATCGCTCGAACCGGTGACGATCAGATCGTGCTTCGCGGCGATCGCGTGCAGCGCCTTCTTGCCCGCCCCGGTGTTCTCTCGATGATCGATCTCGAAACCGCCCAGTCCCGCAGCGATGAGCCGCTCGATGAAGGGCAGGGGCATCATGTGGTCGCGCCCGATCGTTGCGGGGTGGGCGATGATCGCCACCCCTCCGGCCTCGGTGATCAGACGCACCGCGGTGAGGGGGTCTGGCGCGTAGTGCGGTTCGTAATACCCCTCCCTGGGGTGCAGGATCCCGTCGAACGCCTCTGTCCGGTCGCGGACGATCCCGCGCGCGACGAGGGCGTCCGCGATATGCGGACGACCGACCGTCGCGTCGAGAGTGGTCTGGGCGAGGACGTCATCCCAATCGAGGTCGTAGTCGCGACCGATGCTGCGCACGATCCGCTCGGCGCGCCCGATCCGGTCGCCTCGGATGCGATCGGTCTCGGATCCGAGCGCCTCGTCGAGCGGGTCGAAGAGGTAGCCCAGCACGTGCACACTGCGCCATTCGTGCTTCGCCGAGAGCTCCATGCCGGGGATGAAGGTCATCCCGAGCTCGGCGGTCGCCGCTGCGGCCTCGTCCCATCCCGTTGTGCGATCGTGATCGGTCAGCGCCATCGTGCGCACCCCGAACCGATGCGCCTGGCGCACGACATCGCCGGGCGACTCCGTTCCGTCCGAGTGGTTCGAGTGCATGTGCAGGTCGGACGGACCGGAGAAACGGCGGGATCGAGCGGTGGCCATGCTCCGAGCGTACCGACGACCGTGGACGTCGGTCGCGCGCGCCTGTCGCTCTAGGGACTTCACAGAGAGGACTTCTAGGCTGAAGGGGATGTTTCGACTACTGGGGATCCTCGTCACCGTGCTTCTCGCGATCGCGACGGCCGTCGTCGTCTGGCCGCAGTTCTTCCATCTCGAGCAGACCTATCCGTTCGCGCAGATCGTCGCCGCCCGCGGCGTGGTCCTCGCCGCGTTCCTCGTCATCGCGGCTCTGTCTCTGCTGCTTCTGCTCGCGAAGCCGTTGCGCGGTTTCGCGGCATCCGTGCTGATCGTCGCGCTGCTCGGCGCCGGCGCGACGGGAGCCATCGGTCTGGTGCGCGGGTTCGGAGCGGACACGCTCCCCGCCGCCACCGATTCGAGCATCCGGGTGCTCACCTGGAACACCGCCGGGGATGCGGTGTCCGCTGAGGAGATCGCGCGGGAGATCCTCGAGCGCGGCGCTGACATCGTCGCACTGCCCGAGACGACGGAAGAGGTGGGCGAGCAGATCGCCGTGCTGCTGCGCGATCAGGAGCACCCGATGTGGGTGCACCACGTCCAGTTCAAGCCCGACGTCGTCGACGGCCCGAAGTCCTGGCACACGACCGTTCTCGTCTCCCCCGACCTCGGCGAGTACTCCGTGATCGAGTCGTCGGAGGACGGTTCGAACAACACCGGCTCGGTGCCCAGCGCGGTGCTGATGCCCGTCAGCGGCGAGGGTCCGACGATCGTCGCCGTGCACGCCGTCGCACCACGCATGGACGACATGGCGCAGTGGCAGAGCGACCTGCGTTGGATCGCGGACCAGTGCCCCGAGGGCAACTTCATCCTCGCCGGTGATTTCAACGCGACGATCGACCATATGGCAGGGCTCGGCCTCGACGGCGGCGACATGGGCTATTGCCGGGACGCCGCGACCAGAACCGGCAACGGCTACAGCGGCACGTGGCCGAGCTCGTTGCCGGCGTTGCTGAGCACCCCGATCGACCACGTCATGGCATCGCCGAGCTGGTCGACGACGGGGTCCGTCGTGATCGGGGGCGCCGGAAGCGACCACCGCGGTCTCGTGGTGCAGCTCGAACCCGCCGGCTGACATGCCGTGGCTGTCACTCAGGTGACAGACTGGAGGGATGAGCACCGCTGAGCGCGACACGATCGCAGAGCCCACCACCGAGACTCCCGCCGAGACCACCACGACGAACCGGAAGCAGCCCTTCCCTCGTGGGTTCCTCGACACGATCTCGACCGGATGGGCGGAGCGCCCCGAGTCGATCCCGGCACCGCGAGCGCAGGCGCCCTTCGCCGCCGTGCGCCGCGCCGCCGTGTCCGCCGCCTTCCCCGGCAGGCGACTCGTCATCCCGGCCGGATCGCTCAAGCAGCGCAGCAACGACACCGACTACCCGTACCGCGCGCATTCGGCCTTCGCACACCTCACGGGATGGGCCTCTGATGCCGAGCCCGACTCGATCCTCGTGTTCGAGCCGACCGACGGCGGACATGACGTCACGCTGTACTTCCGCGAGCGGGCCGACCGCACCACCACGGAGTTCTACGCGGATGCCACGGTCGGCGAGTTCTGGATCGGCCCCCGCCCCTCGCTCGCCGGCGTGGCCGCCGACCTCGACATCGCGACCGACCACCTCGAGAGGTTCTCGGCCGCCGAGAGCGAGCTCGTGCTCGACGAGGACGACGAGCTGACACGCTTCGTCTCGGAGCTGCGGCTCGTCAAGGACGAGTACGAGATCGCCGAGATGCGCCGCGCTGTGGACATCACCGCTCAGGGATTCGAGGACGTCATCCGTTCGCTTCCCGATGCGATCGCTCACGCTCGCGGCGAGCGCGTCGTCGAGGGCGTGTTCCACCGCCGAGCGCGTGAGGACGGCAACGGCGAGGGCTACGACACCATCGCCGCATCCGGTCCCCATGCCTGCTACCTGCACTGGACCCGCAACGACGGCACGGTCGTTCCGGGAGACCTGATCCTCGTCGACGCCGGCGTCGAGGCGGACAGCCTGTACACCGCGGACATCACCCGCACCCTCCCCGTCTCGGGCACCTTCACCGAGGTCCAGCGTCGGGTGTACGAGACGGTGCGCGAGGCGGCCGATGCCGCGTTCGCCGCAGCTCGCATCGGTGTGCGCTTCCGCGAGGTCCACGAGGCGGCCATGCGCGTGATCGCCGCGCGGGTCGCCGAGTGGGGATTGCTCCCCGTGACCGCACAGGAGGCCCTGGATGGCGACTCCGGCGGGCAGCACCGTCGCTACATGGTGCACGGAACCTCGCACCACCTGGGCATCGATGTGCACGACTGCGCCCAGGCCCGTCGCGAGATGTACTACGACGGCATCCTCGCGCCGGGAATGGTCTTCACCATCGAACCCGGCCTCTACTTCCAGATCGACGACCTCACGGTTCCCGAGGAGTACCGAGGCATCGGCGTCCGGATCGAAGACGACATCCTGATGACAGAGGACGGCCCGGTGAACCTCTCGGCGGACATCCCGCGCACGGCGGACGAGGTCGAGGCCTGGATCGCGCGAGTGCAGGGCTGACCGCTGCATGCATGAGGGCGAGCTCGCACTCACGGACGACACCGCTGCTCGTCTGATCGCCCGGCGGTTCCCAGAGCTCGCCCTCTCCCCCTTGCGGCGCGTGCGCTCGGCGGGGACGGTGAACACGATCATCCGCATCGGAGACGACCTGGCTGCGCGGTTCCCGCTCGTCGGCGAGACCGAGTCGGCACTGGCCGAGGAGGCCACGGCGATGTCGGAGTTCGCGCGGGTGTGCGCAGTGCCGTCGCCCCGGCCGCTCGGCGTCGGGACCGCGACGTCGGAGTACCCCTCTGCGTGGTCGGTGCAGACGTGGGTGCCGGGCGAGACCGCGAGCCACGATCGGCACGCGGCATCCGATTCCCTGGCGTCGGATGTCGGCGATGTGATCGCGTCGCTGCGGGCGGCGAACGTGCGCGGGCGTGTGTTCGACGGGCATGGCCGCGGCGGGAATCCTGCCGACCACGACGACTGGGTAGGGCTCTGCATCGCCAGGAGCGGTCACCTAATCGACCCACCGCGAGTCGGTCGTCTCTGGGACGCTCTGCGTGGGCTCCCCTCGTGCGGCCCCGACCTCATGAGCCATCGTGACCTCACGCCGTTCAATCTCCTGGTCTCGAACGAGCGTCTCGTAGGAGTCCTCGATTGCGGCGGCTTCGGCCCCGCGGATCGCGCACTCGACCTCGTCGCCGCCTGGCATCTCTTCGACGCACCGCGGCGCCGGATCATCCGCGACCGGCTGGGCTCGGACGAGGTCGAGTGGATGAGGGGCGCGGCCTGGGCCCTGCAGCAGGCGATGGGACTGGTCTGGTACTACGAGGAGTCGAACCCCGTCATGAGCGATCTCGGCCGTGCCACGATGCGGCGGCTGCTCGACGACCCCGAGCTCTCGGCTCTCAGCTCGCGGGGGACGCCTGGACAGGCGGGTCCGCGACGATCTCGACCGTGACCCCTGAGCGTTCTCCACCCATCCCGCGTAGTGGTCGGGTCCGCCCGCCATGCTGTCAGGATCCGGCGAACTCCGCGACGATCGGCGCGAGCGATGCGCCGATCTCGGATGCCGGGCGCTTGCGCCCCTTCACCTCGAACGTGTGACCGCCGCCCTCGATCCAGACGACGCGCGCATCCTGGCAGGTCGCGACGACCTCGTCGAACTGCGTCACCGGCTGGATGAAGGGATCGTTCGTCCCCTCGATGAACAGCTGCGGTACGGCGATGGCCGGCAGATGCTCCGCGCGCGGCTTCTCGGGCTTCCCCGGGGCATGCAGCGGATACCCCAGGTATGCGAGCCCGTCGACTGTGAGCCCCTCTGACGCCGCCATGGACGCCATCCGGCCGCCGTAGGACTTGCCGACGGCCCACACGTCCGCCTGCGGATCCTGCACCCGCGCGAAAGCCACCACCGCCTTCCATGTCGCCACTGCGTGCTGCGCGGGCCCCGGCATCCTGCGGCCCTGCTCGACGTAGGGGAAGTTGAATCGCAGCGTCGAGAACCCCAGGTCCACGAGCGCATCTGAGAATCCGGTGAGGAATGGATGGTCCTTGCCCGCGCCCGCGCCGTGCGCGATCACGATCGTGGAACCGATCGTTCCGGGCACCCAGTCCGCAGTGACCGTCGTCATTCCGGACGGCAGCTCGACAGGGATCTCGATCATCAGGCCCGCAGGTACGGAATGGCGAACGGCACTCGCATCACCTTGCCACTCGAGGCACGCACCATGCCCACGATCACGAGCACGACGTGCAGCACCGAGAGGACGAAATAGATCGTGATGGGGATGCCGAGCGGGTAGAAGCCCGTGGCCGGCGAATCGGCGGTCAGCGCGAAGAGAAGCACGAAGTGCGTGACCAGGAGCACCGTGGAGACCAGCAGGTACGTCAGCCCCCAGTTCAGGGCGGCACGCGCGTTCTCACGCGCGACGCCGCCGTATCGACGGGAAGCCCCGCCGCTCACAGCCATGGCGAGTCCCGATGCGAGTCCGCCCACGAACGGGAACGGGATCAGGATCAGAAGGCCCAGTGCCCACGGGAGCAGACCACGCGGGGGAACAGCGGCAGGATAGGCGCCGACGGGGTACCCCTGTGCGGGATAGGCAGGCGGTGCGTAGCCCTGCGCCTGAGGCGGTGCGTAGCCCGGCGTCTGCGTGACCGCATACCCCGGGGCCTGGGGCGGTGCGTATCCAGGTGGCTGCGGTGCTGCGTACCCGTGTGGCTGCTCCGGAGCGGAGCCGAGGGCCGGCGGCGGGGCGTACGGGTTCAGCGGATGAGCGGGCGGCTGGGGCTGCTGCGCGTCCGGGGAGAACGGGACCGGCGGGACGGGAGGAGGGGCGGACTCCGCCGACCGCTCGGAGGGCGTACGAGGGTCAGGGCGCGCATCGGACATCAGGCGGGCTCCGCAGACTTGGGAGGAACACCCGCAGCACCGGGGCCGGGTGCCGCAGGGGACGGCGGCTCCGGATCGGCCGGACGCGGCGGGACGGCCGGCTCCGCTGGCGGGGTCTCCCCGCCGCCCAGCGGCGGTGTCGGCTCAGTGCCGGGTGTCGGATCGGCTCCGGGCGTCGGCTCCTCGGGCGACGGCTGTGTCGTGGTCGTCGGCTGGCCTGCCGGTTCGTGCGCGCCGGGGGTGATGCGCTCGCCGTACCGCGGCGGCTCGTCGAGGTCCACCGGTGCTCGTGTCGGCGCGGGCTTGACCGCGCCCAGGGCGAGACGGGCCTTGGCGAGCGAGGCGGCCTGGACCCGCACTTCGTAATGGTCTGCCGCGAACTGCGTGACGCTCGCGAAGTCACGGCGTCGGCGCACGATCGCATAGGTGACGAGACTCAGGAGCATCCCGAGTGCGACACCGATGAAGACGAATCCGACGAACAGCTGGATCGGAACCTCCGGGTTGCCGATCACGAGGATCGCGGAGAGGAAGAGCCCGATGAGCACGCCGTTGATCGCTCCCGATCGGGCAGCGGCCGCATAGCCCAGGCGCCCGGTGATCCGCTCGACCGTCCGGACGCTCTGTCCGATGATCGCGATGTCCCGGGCAGGCACCTCCTGGGCGATCAGTTTCGACACCGTCTTCTGGGCGCCTTCGTAATCGCGGGTGGAGGCGACGATCTCGCCCTCATCGCGGCTGTCAGCTGGACGGTTCAGCATGCTCATCCCGCCATTGTTCCATGCCTTGTGGTGACAGGGCCGGGAGTGTGTCGCGCAGCGGTGCCGCCCGGGGCCACCCGTGCGGCACCGGCGACTACGCTGGACGAGTGAGCACACAACGGGTATTCGCCGCGCGCCTTGCTGGCTGCGCCGTCTTCGACCCCGTGGGCGACCGGCTCGGCAAAGTCCGTGATGTCGTCATCGTGTACCGAAGTACGGGTGCTCCCCGCGTGATCGGCCTCGTCGTCGAGATCCCTGGCCGCAGACAGGTCTTCCTCTCCATCGGACGCGTGACATCGATCCGCGCGGGTCAGGTGATCAGCACCGGACTCATCAATGTGCGCCGGTTCTCACCCCGCGCCGGCGAGGTGCGCGTTCTCGCCGAGCTTCTCGGGCGGCGGGTGAGCCTCGTCGACGGCAGCGGCACCGCCGTGATCGAAGACGTCGCCATCGAGCCGAACCGCATCGGGGAATGGGCCATCAGTCAGCTCTTCCTGCGGCGACCGAAGACGAGCGCCTCCCCGTTCGCGAAGGGGCCGACGACGTTCGCGGCCTGGAGCGAGGTCGCCGAGCAGCACTCCCCGGGCGAGTCCCAGTCGGCCGAGCAGCTCGTCGCATCGTACTCGGAGCTTCACGCAGCCGACCTCGCGAACACTCTGCTCGACCTCCCCCAGCAGCGCATGATCGAGGTAGCCGAGGAACTCTCGGACGATCGTCTCGCCGATGCCCTCGAGGAGATGCCTGAAGACGAGCAGGTGCACATCCTCGATCGCCTCGGCGACGAGCGCGCCGCGGACATCCTCGACCAGATGGAACCGGACGACGCGGCGGACCTCCTCGCGCAGCTTCCGCCGAATCGTCTCGAGCAACTGCTCGAGCTGATGGAGCCCGAAGAGGCCGAGGACGTCAGGATGCTGCTCCGCTACGGCCCCGACACGGCCGGTGGGCTCATGACACCCGAGCCGATCATCCTGTCGGCCGACGCGACGGTGGCCGAGGCTCTCGCCCTCATCCGGCGCCACGAGCTGCACCCCGCCCTCGCCGCCGCGGTCTTCGTGACCCTGCCGCCGTTCGAGACGCCGACCGGCCGGCTGCTCGGCATGGTGCATTTCCAGCGGATGCTGCGTTACCCGCCTCACGAGCGTCTCGGCGCGATCATGGACGACAGCCTCGAGCCGGTGCGGGTCACCGCGTCCGCCGCCGAGGTCGCCAGGATGCTGGCGAGCTACGACCTCGTCTCGCTCCCCGTGATCGATGCCGCCCACCGACTTGTCGGCGCGATCAGCATCGACGATGTCCTCGACTATCTGCTGCCCGATGACTGGCGCACGCACGACAGCGACGAGCCGACGGTCTCCACGGAGGTGCGCTGATGCCCCGCTCCCGCTCCCGCTCGCCCCGGCTCGACGCCCCCCTGGGCCGCGGCACCTCCCGCCAGCGCTCGACATCACGCGATCGCTTCGGCCGATTCACCGAGTGGGTCGCCCGTGCGATGGGAACCCCGGCGTTCCTGCTGATCCTCACTCTGTTCTGCGTGCTCTGGATCTGCTGGAACACCCTGCTGCCCGACCACCTGCGCTTCGACGATGCGGCGCTCGGTTTCACGGCCCTCACCCTGATGCTCTCTCTCCAGGCGTCGTACGCGGCCCCTCTGATCCTTCTCGCGCAGAACCGCCAGGACGACCGTGACCGCGTGCAGATCGAGCAGGATCGCCAGCGAGCCGAACGCAACCTCGCCGACACCGAGTACCTCGCGCGCGAGATCGTCGCGCTGCGCATGTCGCTCGAGGAGCGCAACAATCAGGTCGTGACGCGCGATGTGCTGCGACAGGAGCTCAAGTCGTTGCTCGCCGAGCTCGGAGACCATGACGACGAGCCGGTCGAGCGACGCCCCCGCGGCCGCGCCGCATCGTCATGAGCGCCACCGATTCCGTCCGGGTGGCCGTCGCCGCAGTCACAGACCCCGAGCTGCGACGCCCCATCGGGGATCTCGACATGGTCAGGGAGATCGACGTCGATGGGTCGCGCGCGCATGTCGCGATCGTCCTCACGATCGTCGGCTGCCCTGCGGCCGCGCGCATCGAATCCGACGTGCGCGCCGCCGCCGCCTCCGTGCCCGGGATCACCGAGGTGGACGGCGAAGTCGGCGTCATGACGCCGACCGACCGAAAGGCGCTCACCGAGAAGCTGCGCGACGGCCGACCGCCGCGCCAGATGCCCTTCGGCCCGGAATCACTCACTCGGGTGATCCTCGTCTCCAGCGGCAAGGGCGGTGTCGGGAAGTCGACCGTGACGGCGAACCTCGCGGTCGCACTCGCCGCGCAGGGGCTCGCGGTGGGCCTCGTCGACGCGGATGTGCACGGCTTCTCCATCCCCGGGCTCCTCGGCATCCCTGCGGGAACACAGCCCACGCGCATCGACGACCTGATGCTCCCGCCCGTCGCCCATGGAGTGAAGACGATCTCGATCGGCATGTTTCTGCGCGACGGCGAGGCCGTGGTGGCCTGGCGGGGACCCATGCTGCACCGCACGGTGCAGCAGTTCCTGACAGACGTGTTCTTCGGCGACCTCGACATCCTGCTGATCGATATGCCCCCGGGCACCGGCGACATCGCGATCTCGATCGGGCAGCTGCTGCCGCATGCCGAGGTGCTCGTGGTCACGACGCCGCAGGCGGCGGCATCCGACGTGGCGATCCGCAGCGGCCTGGTGGCGCGTCAGACCGGCCAGCGGGTGATCGGCGTGGTCGAGAACATGGGCGCTCTCACCCTGCCGGACGGCACGGTGATAGACCTGTTCGGCTCGGGCGGAGGTGCGGCCGTCGCAGCGGCACTGTCGGAGGCGCAGCCCGTCCCCTTGCTCGCGTCGATCCCGCTCAGTCCGGCACTTCGCTCCGGAGGAGACGACGGTGTGCCGGTCGTCCTGAGCGACGGCGCCGATGCGGCGGCGACGGCGATCCGTGACCTGGCCCGCACTCTCGCCGGACAGGGGCGCGGACTCGCCGGCCGGTCGCTGCCGATGAACGTCGGACAGGCTCGACCATGACTGTCACCGTCGACGAGCGGCTGCTTCGAGGAATGGCTCGAGATGCCGCGATCTACGCGCTCACCCGTCCCATCGCGATCGTGATGTGGATCGCCCTCGCCGCCGCGCTCGCTCTGAGCATCCTGAATCTGAGCGCGACCGGAGGCACCCCGGGATTGTCGGGCGTGCTCCCCGTCGCGAGCATCGGTCTGATGATCTACGCCGTGGTGATGACGATCGTCGGAGCACGGCGTGCCGTGCATTCGGCGACTCCGCCCGGGACCGTCGTCTGGGTGCGGCTGGGCGACACGGCCTTGCACATCGGCGCGGGGCGTCGCTCGTCCGACATCGACTACCGCACCTTCCAGAGCGTGCGTGCAGGTACTGACGCGGTGCTGCTCAAGCTGCGTGGTGTGTCGGCGATCACGGCGATCCCCCGGTCGCTGGTGACGGACGACGATCTCGCCATGCTCCGCTCGCGGATCGGCTGAGCGTCCTCAGCTGTACCGGCCGGAGAGTCGGTCTACGTGGCTTCGGGATCGTACGGCGGAGGGCTCGTGACGGAGAACTCCGGTCGCACCTTCGGCGTACGCACCGGTTTCACCGTCGGCTCGGCCACGACTGCCTCGGCGCGGGCGGGGCCGGGCGCAGCGTCGTCCTCGAAGAGCGCGTCACGGATGATGCGGCGGGGGTCGTACTGCCGTGGATCGAGCTTGCGCCAGTCGACGTCGTCGATCTCGGGACCCATCTCGTCGCGGACACGCGACTTGGTGTCGCGAAGGAACTCGCCGGCACGGCGAGCGAGCTTGGCGACGCTCTCGGCGTAGCGGGGCAGCCGCTCCGGTCCGACGAGCAGCACAGCGATCAGACCGATGAGCAGCAGCTTCTCGAAGGTGATCCCGAACTGCATCTGTCCAGGCTACCGCCGCGCCTGCCGTTGTGCCGCGCACCGAGCACATACCCTGGGAGAACACATATGTCAGTCGGGAGAATCAGGCAATGAGCGAGAACGATGCGAACGCACGTTTCATCCGCGAGTCCATCGCGGAGCCGTCGCCGATCGCCCGCGCGCGTGCGCACGCCATCGAACTCGGCGCGTCGCCGATCAGCGCGGCCGTCGGCTCGCAGATCGCGGTCCTGGCCGCTGCGACGGGTGCCAGGTCCATCGTCGAGATCGGCACGGGCGCCGGAGTCTCGGGCCTCTGGCTGCTGCGCGGCGCACCGCAGGCGGTGCTGACCTCGATCGACAACGAGCCCGAGCACCTCGCCGCGGCCCGCCAGGCATTCTCCGACGCACGCATACCCGCCACCAAGGCTCGTTTCATCACGGGTCGTGCGGCCGACGTGCTTCCCCGCATGAACGAGGCGTCGTACGACATCGTGCTGGTGGATGCCGACCCCGAGAACGTCATCGACTATGTCGAGCATGGCCTGCGACTCGTCCGCCGAGGCGGAATGGTCCTCGTTCCCCGCATTCTCGGCGGCGGTCGTGTCGCCGACCCGGTGCAGCGCGACGAGGTGACCTCCGCCTACCGCTCGCTCGTTCAGGAGACCCAGGAGTCATCAGCGGTGCTCGCGACGGTCTCTGCGTCCGGCGAGGGTCTGCTGCAGCTGATCAGCGTCGGCGAGAGCTGATC
>JAZBLP010000098.1:0-11214 GCA_037033305.1 Actinomycetota bacterium
AACAGGCATTCACTGGGTGTCACAGTAACAGTTTCGAGTCCCGTTACTCACCCCATTCAGAGAAGGTCCGAGTCGAGAGACTCGGACCTTTTCTGTTCTTCTCACCAGATGCCGCCTCGCCCGTAGATCTCTTGAGAGTGTGATCGAGAGGATGCTGAGCTGCCCTAGGATTGCGGGGTGTCGCTCGCCGTGTGGTTCTCGCTTCTGACTGCATGCGTGGTGATCAGCTTCACCCCGGGAGCCGGCGCCATCAATACGATGTCGAATGCTCTGAGTCAGGGCTGGCGCCGATCGATCTGGGGCATCCTCGGACAGCAGCTGGCACTCATCGTCCATGTCGTGATCGTCGCCGCGGGCCTGGGGCTCCTCGTATCGCAGTCCGAGGTCCTCTTCAACGTGATCCGGTACGCCGGCGCGGCGTACCTGGTCTTCCTCGGCATCCGACTGATCCTGACGAGGCCCCGGGTCGCAGCGGACGAAGACGGGGCGACTGTCGACATGCACGAGGGCCACTGGTCGATGATCAGACGAGGGTTCTGGGTCAATCTGCTCAACCCCAAGGCGATCGTCTTCTTCCTCGCGTTCATCCCTCAGTTCATCCGGCTGGATGAACCTCAACTCCCCCAATACCTCACTCTCATCGGCACCGTCATCATCGTCGACATCGTGGTGATGTGGGGATTCTTCGCCACAGCGGCCGGGCCGTTCCGCCGGCTCACTCGATCCTCGCGGGGGCAGCGGACCCTCAACAGCGTCTTCGGCGTCCTCTTCATCGCCGTCGCGGGTCTTCTCGTCTTCCTCCACTGACGCAGAGCTCCCGCGCCGGCAATAGGCTGGAGCTGATGGAGATGGATGCAGCGGATTTCGAAGAACTCGTCATCGACGAGCTCGATCGCCTGCCCGACGAGATGGTCGACGGGCTGGAGAACGTGGTGTTCGTCGTCGAAGATCGTTCGGAGGATGGAAGCCTCGACCTGCTCGGGCTCTACGACGGCTTGGCCCTGACAGAGCGCACGCAGTACGGCTCTGGCGAACTCCCGGATCGCATCGTCGTCTATCGCGAGTCTCACCTGGCCGCCTGCGAGACCGACGACGAGCTTCGCGACGAGATCCACACGACTCTCGTGCACGAGATCGCGCATTTCTACGGCATCGACGACGAGCAGCTTCACTCGCTGGGGTGGGCATGAGTCCCCTGGCGGCGCCAGACATCGACGAACAGATCGATCTCTCGGCCGCCCCGCTCGAACCCTGGGAGGTCGTCGTCTGGAACGACCCGGTCAATCTGATGAGCTATGTCGTGCGCGTGTTCCGCACGTATTTCGGATATTCGATCGAGCGGGCCACCGTGCTGATGCAGCAGGTCCACCATGACGGCCAGGCCATCGTCGCGACGGGGCCGCGCGAGACCATGGAGGTTCATGCTCAGGCGATGCACGACTACGGCCTTTGGGCGACCGTCCGAAAGGCTTCGAGATGACAGATGAGACTGTTCGGGTGCGGATGGCCCGCGTCGAGGGCGCGCAGCTGGTGCAGTTGGTCGACGACTTCCGAGAGCTTGTGGGAGCGACCCGCGACGTCGACGATCCCGCGATCGGCCGCCTGGTCCCCGACCCCTATCCCGAAGACGAAGACTCATCTCGCGCGTTCCGTGACGCGACCCGAGACGACCTGTTGGATCGACGCGCTCTGGACGCGGACGTCGTCCGCACGGCGCTCGCCGGGATGCGCGGTGACCTCGGCGAGATGCCCCGTGGCGAGGCCTTCGCAGAGCTCGATGTCGACATCCCGATGTCCGATGTCGACGCGTGGATGCGCACCCTCACCGCTCTCCGACTCGTCATCGCCGAGCGACTCGGGATACAGAGCGATGACGATCATGACCCGGACGATCCGAGGTACGCCGTCTACGACTGGCTCGGCTATCGTCTCGAGCTGACGATCGAGGCGGCTGACCGGGTTCTCTGAGCTACGGGACCTCGATGACCCTCGTCGCCAGGGTGCGGGGATCATCGCGAGCGATGTGATCGGCTTCCTGCCGAGCCCACTCATCCCAGTGCGGCCGGTACGTGTCGCCATCCCGCGCCAACGCTCGAGCCTTGCGGCCGGCTTCGGCTGACTCGACCCAGACCCGCACGTCCGCGATCGCAGCGGTGGCCGGCGTCAGTATCCCGCTCCCCTCGACGAGCACCCCGAGCGAGGGGTCTACCGCGTGAGTCTCGGCCTCCGTGCCGGTCACCCAGTCCCAGCGCCGCCACTCCCCGAGGTACCCACGACCGTGCGGACGGAGGATGCCGTTCAGCGCTCGTTCCACTCCGTCACGAAGGCCGTCCCAGCCGGGATAGATCGAGTCGAGGGCGATAAGCTGCACACGTCCGGTGATCGGCCAGCGCTCGACCAGCATGCGCGCGAGAGTGGTCTTGCCCGCACCGCTGCGACCGTCGATGAGGACGACCGGATTCGCCGCCGCCAGCGCGTGGATGTCCTCGACGATCCGAGTCGCTGCGCGCTCGAGCGCGACAGCGACCGGGTCATCACTTCTTGAGGGCACGGATGATGCGAGAGAGAGCGCGTCCGGTCACCCAGATGAACGGCACAGCCACGACGAGCAGCGTCACGATGTTGGGCTCGAAACGCAGTCCTTCCTCGCGTCGGACGTAGACGCCGACCGGAACGGACACACCGCCGCCACCGCCACCTTCGGCGCCGTCACCGCTGCCTCCGCCGAAGCCGGAGTATGTGAACGCGACGGGAGTGATGCTCACTCCATCGACATCCTGCTGTTCGCCGTACGCGCTCTTCACGCCGAAGGCGGCGGCCTGCTTTCCGAGTTCCAGTGCAATGTTGGGCATGGGTCCACGCTAGTCCAGGAATCGGCCATGAGAAGGGTCAATCCAGTCCGTGGGCCTTGGGATGCTGGGCAGCGCCACGTCCGTCGCCACGGCCTATATGTCGCGCCCGACTGATCGTGGAGCTGCCGAACCGTGCCACGGCGTCATCGACCGCACCCTCGACCCGTCTCCAGTCCTCATCGTCGTCCCACAGGCCGAACCCACCGCCTCCGGCGGCACGCAGCTTCTCGGCTCGCACCCCGACGAGCCGCACGGGATCACGTCGCTCGATCTGATCGAAGAGCGCCTGAGCCGCTTCGCCGATGCGCTGCCCCACCGCGGTCGGCTCCGGGAGCGTCTGCGAACGGCTGATGGTGCGGAAGTCGTCGAACCTGATCTTGATGGCGATGGTCGAGGTCTCCCATTCCGCTTTCCGCAGGCGCGCTGCGACGCGGTCTGCGAGGCGCAGCAGCTCAGCCCGCAGGAACGATCGGTCCGCGACGTCCGTGTCGAATGTCTCCTCGTGTCCGATGCTCTTCTCCACCCGTTCCGTCTCGACCGCGCGGGGGTCCTCCCCGCGGGCGAGCTCGGAGAGCCGTGCGCTCAGAGCCGGTCCGACGGCACGGTCGAGCATCGCCTGCGACGACGTTCGGATGTCGCGCACCGTGCGGATTCCTCGTCCTTCCAATGCTTCGGCGGCCTTCGGACCGACACCCCACATCGCCCGTACCGGACGCGGATCGAGGAAGTCCTGGGTCTCCGACGCTGCGATGACGAGCATCCCGTCGGGTTTCGAAATGGTCGATGCCATCTTTGCGACGTGCTTGGTAGCAGCGACACCGACGCTGCACGTGATCCCGACTTCGTCTCTGACCCGCTCGCGAACGAGATGAGCGATTCTCGCGGGGCTGCCCCACAGACGTCGAACACCGCGCACATCGAGAAACGCCTCGTCCACCGAGAGCGGCTCGACGAGCGGTGTGAAGGACTCGAAGATCTCCATCACCTGCCGCGAGACGGCATGGTAGCGATGGAAGTGCGGCGGGACGATGCGCGCAGAGGGACACAGGCGCAGCGCCTGAGAGACCGGCATGGCTGCGCGAACTCCGTAGCGCCGCGCCTCGTACGAAGCACTCGACACCACGGAGCGGCCGTCGGGTGCTCCGATGATCAACGGGAGTCCTCGCAGGCTCGGATCATCGAGCACCTCGACTGCCGCATAGAACGCGTCCATGTCGACGTGGAGGATGCCGGTGCCGGTGTCGTCGGCGTCTGCGGACGACACGATTCGCCCTCTGCCGTCACCGTGACCCATGACACCATTCTCCCCCGGGCCTCGGACACCGGGCCCGGGGGATCCGGTTACTGCGCAGCGCGCTCGAGGACGAGTTCGCGGACACGGGCTGCGTCAGCCTGGCCCTTCATCGCCTTCATCACAGCGCCGATCACGGCACCCGCGGCCTGGACCTTGCCGTCCTTGATCTTGGCCAGCACGTCAGGCTGCGCAGCGAGCGCGTCGTCGATCGCGGCGATCAGCGCGCCGTCATCGGAGACGACCGCGAGTCCCCGGCCGTCGACGACCTCCTGGGGCGTGCCCTCGCCCGCGATGACGCCCTCGAGCACCTGACGGGCGAGCTTGTCGGTCAGCGTTCCGGCATCGACGAGCTTCTGCAGCGCCGCGACGTTCTCGGGCGATACCAGCTCGGTGACGTCCTTCTCCTGCGAGTTGGCGAGGCGGGTGATCTCGCCCGTCCACCACTTCCGCGCCGTCGCCGGGGTTGCGCCGGCGACGATCGTCGCTTCGACCACCTCGAGCAGCCCTCCGTTGCGCACGTCCTGGAACTCCAGGTCCGTGAAGCCCCACTCGGCCATGAGTCGACGCCGACGCGCCACCGGCTGTTCCGGGAGCTCGGCACGAAGGGCCTCGATCAGCTCTGCGTCAGGCTCCACCGGCAGCAGGTCGGGCTCGGGGAAGTAACGGTAGTCGTCGGCATCCGACTTCGGACGACCCGGCGATGTCGACCCGGTGTCCTCGTGCCAGTGTCGCGTCTCCTGAGTGATCGTCCCGCCATCCGCGAGGATCTGCGCCTGACGCTGGATCTCGTACCGGACGGCACGCTCGACGGAGCGCATGGAGTTGACGTTCTTCGTCTCGGTGCGCGTACCGAGCTTCTCCTGGCCGCGAGGACGGAGGGAGACGTTCGCATCGCAGCGGAGATTTCCGCGCTCGAGACGCGCTTCCGAGATCCCGAGGCTGCGCACGATGTCACGGATCGTCGCAACATACGCCTTCGCGACCTCGGGTGCCCGGTGCTCGGTGCCGAAGATCGTCTTCGTGACGATCTCGACGAGCGGGACGCCCGCGCGGTTGTAGTCGACCAGCGAGTACTCCGCGCCCTGGATGCGACCGGTCGCACCGCCCATGTGAGTGAGCTTGCCCGCATCCTCCTCCATGTGCGCCCGCTCGATCGGGATCTGCACGATGGTGCCGTCTTCGAGCTCGACCTCGACCGAGCCCTCGAAAGCGATCGGCTCGTCGTACTGGGAGATCTGGTAGTTCTTGCCGAGGTCCGGGTAGAAGTAGTTCTTCCGCGCGAAGCGGCTGGACGGCGCGATCGAACAGCCGAGCGCGAGGCCGAGGCTGATCGAGGAGCGGATCGCCGTCTCGTTGACGACCGGAAGCGAACCGGGCAGGCCCAGATCCACCGGCGCGATCAGAGTGTTCGGCTCGGCAGCGTGGTAGAGCTCGTTCGCCGGGTTCGGCGCGTCCGAGAACATCTTGGTGTGCGTGTTGAGCTCGACGTGCACCTCGAACCCGAGAACAGGCTCGAACAGTTCGAGCGCCTTGTCGAAGTCCATGAGCTTGGCAGTGGCCATCAGCGGGTCCCTCCCACGAGCTGGGGTGCACGGGTGAGAAGCGGTGCCCCCCACGAATCGACGAGCAGCGTCTCGACAGCGGCACCGACCTTGTACAGTCGCGCATCCTCCCGCGCCGGCGCGATGAACTGGATGCCGACGGGCAGGCCGTCTTCCGACGCGAGTCCGCTGGGCACCGAGATGCCGGGCACGCCGGCGAGGTTGACCGGGATGGTCGTGATGTCGTTCAAATACATCTGCAGCGGATCGTCGATCTTCTCGCCGATCTTGAACGCCGTGGTCGGCGCCGACGGTGTCGCGATCACGTCGACCTCGGCGAAGGCGTTCGCGAAGTCCTGCTGAATGAGCGTGCGCACCTTCTGCGCACTGCCGTAGTACGCGTCGTAGTACCCGGCCGACAGCGCGTAGGTGCCCAGGATGATGCGTCGCTTGACCTCGTCGCCGAAACCGGCGTCGCGCGTGGCGGACATGACATCCTCGACGGTGGGCGTGCCGTTCGGCGTGACACGGAGTCCGAAGCGCACCGAGTCGAACTTCGCGAGGTTGCTCGAGGCCTCAGCAGGCAGGATCAGGTAGTAGGCAGCGACTCCGTACTCGAAGTGCGGAGCGCCGATCTCGACGATCTCCGCTCCCTGCGCCTCCATCATCGCGAGCGCGCTGCGGAACGATTCCGCGACGCCGGGCTGGAACCCGCTGTCCGGCAGCTCTCGGATGACTCCGACCTTGAGTCCCTTCAGCACGTCGCCGCGCGCGCCCTCCCGGGCGGCGTCCGCGAACGAGGGCCACTCGTCGCGCAGCGAGGTCGAGTCCTTCGGGTCGTGACCGCCGATGGCATCGTGCAGAAGACCGGCGTCGAGCACAGTGCGCGTGACGGGGCCGACCTGGTCGAGGCTGGAGGCGAGTGCGATCGCGCCGTAGCGGCTGACGCCGCCGTAGGTGGGCTTGACGCCCACAGTGCCGGTCACATGGGCAGGCTGACGGATCGAGCCTCCGGTGTCTGAGCCGAGTGCGAGCGGAGCCTCGAAAGCGGCGACCGCTGCCGCCGATCCGCCGCCGGAACCGCCGGGGATCCGGTCGAGATCCCAGGGGTTCCGGGTGGGACCGTAGGCCGAGTGCTCCGTCGAGGACCCCATGGCGAACTCGTCCATGTTGGTCTTGCCGAGCGGGATCAGACCTGCCGCGCGGGAGCGGGCGACGACCGTGGCGTCATACGGCGAGCGGTAGCCCTCGAGTATCCGCGACCCGCTCGTCGTCGGCTGGTCGGTCGTCACGAGGACGTCCTTGATCGCGAGCGGCACGCCGGCGACCGGGCCGAGCTGCTCGCCCGCAGCGCGCTGGGCGTCCACAGCGGCAGCTGCATCGAGGGCACCGTCGTTGATGTGCAGGAAGGCATGCACATCGCCGTCGACGGCTGCGATGCGATCGAGATGAGCACGGGTGGCCTCGACGCTCGAGATCTCACGGCTGGCGAGCTTGTCGGCGAGCTCCGCCGCAGTCATGCGGATGATGTCGCTCACTGCTCTTCCCCCAGGATCGCGGTGACGCGGAACCGGCCGTCGGCCTGGTCCGGAGCATTCTGGAGCACCTGCTCGTGAGTGAGGGTCTCCCCCACCACATCGGGACGATAGACGTTGCTCAGCGGAATCGGGTGACTCGTCGCGGCGACGTCGGGACTCGCGACCTCCGACACCTTCGCGATGTTGTCGACGATGGCATCGAGCTGGCCCGTGAGCCGGGACACCTCGTCGTCGTTGAGCTGGATGCGCGCGAGCACGCCGAGATGGCGCACAAGATCAGGGGTGATTTCAGACACGGCCCCAGTCTAGTTGCCGGGCTCGCCGGGTCCCTGCAGTCCGGCGAAGCCGCCCTATGCTGGGCGGGTGAGCTCGTACCAGCCTCCTCGCCCTTGGATCGCCAGCTATGCCGCAGGCGTCCCGGAAGACCTCGCCCCCGTGTCCGGATCCCTGGTCGACATCGTCGCCGCGTCCGCTCGTGACTACCCGGATGCCCCCGCGCTGCAGTTCTTCGGTCGCGAGACGACGTACTCGGGGCTGCAGGAGGCGATCGACCGCGCAGCCGCAGGTCTTCGCGACCTCGGCGTACGGGCCGGAGACCCCGTCGCGATCGTCCTCCCGAACTGTCCGCAGCACATCGTGGCGTTCTACGCGGTTCTCCGTCTCGGAGCCGTAGTCGTCGAGCACAACCCGCTCTACACCCCGCGTGAGCTGCGCAAGCAGTTCGAGGACCACGGTGCGAAGCATGCGATCGTGTGGAACAAGGTCGTCGCCACGGTGCAGGAGTTCCCGGCCGACCTTGCCGTGACGAACCTGATCTCTGTGGATGTGACTGGCGCGATGCCCCTTCTCACGCGTGCGGCACTGCGGCTGCCGATCGCGAAGGCCCGTGAGTCTCGCGCCGCTCTGACCGAGAAGGTGCGAGGAACCGTCACCTGGGACTCACTGGTTCGGTCCGCTCCGATCCCTGCCACGCACCCGAAGCCTGCCACCGACGACCTCGCGATCATCCAGTACACATCCGGCACGACGGGAACCCCCAAGGGTGCCGCTCTGACCCATGGCAACCTGCTCGCGAACGCCGCTCAGTCGCAGGCCTGGGTTCCATCGATCCAGCGAGGCAAGGGCTGCGTCGTGTATGCGGTTCTGCCGATGTTCCACGCGTACGGGCTCACGCTCTGCCTGACATTCGCGATGTCGATGGGTGCTCGCCTGGTGCTCTTCCCGAAGTTCGACCCGGATCTCGTGCTCGACGTTATGAAGAAGCACCCGGCGACCTTCCTGCCGCTCGTCCCACCGATCGCGGACCGACTGCTGTCCGCGGCCAAGGCCAAGGGCGTCTCGCTCGACGGCATCGAGGTCGCGATCTCCGGTGCCATGGCGTTGCCGCATGAGCTTGTGGTGCCGTTCGAGGCGGCGACTCACGGCTTCCTGGTCGAGGGGTACGGACTCAGCGAGTGTTCCCCCGTGTTGATGGCGAACCCGGTCGCAGACAACCGCGTGCCTGGAACCGTCGGGCTCCCCCTGCCCGGCACGGAGTGCCGCGTCGTCGATCCCGAGAGCCCGACACTCGACGTTGCCCCGGGCTCTGCGGGCGAGCTCCTCGTGCGCGGGCCCCAGGTGTTCTCCGGCTACTACGGCAAGCCGGAAGAGACGGAGGCCGTCTTCGTCGACGGCTGGTTCCGCACCGGCGACATCGTGACGGTCGACGACGCGGGCTTCATCCGGATCGTCGACCGCATCAAGGAGCTCATCATCACGGGCGGATTCAACGTCGCGCCCACCGAGGTCGAGAGCGCCCTGCGACAGCATCCGCAGGTCATCGACGCCGCGGTCGTCGGACTCCCGAGTGATCATTCCGGTGAGGAGGTCGTCGCAGCGATCGTCGTCGACGCCGGGGCAGACATCGACGTCGAGGCCATCCGCGAGTATGCACGCAGCATACTCACGCCCTACAAGGTTCCGCGGCGTATCTTCATCGTCGACGAGCTGCCCACGTCGCTGATCGGCAAAGTGCTGCGCCGCGAGGTCAAGGAGAGGCTTATCGCCCTCACGTCCGGCTCCTGAGGGCGCCCTCACAGGCGCGAAATCCCGCGAAGCGCTACCCTTGGTCAGTGACTCCTGAAGACGCTGTGCCCACCGACGCCCCCGAGACCCCTGGATTCGAGGAGCTCGGCATCACCGGCCCCGTCCTCAAGGCCATCAAGGACCTCGGTTACGAGACCCCCTCCCCCATCCAAGCCGCCACGATCCCGACCCTGCTCTCGGGTCGCGATGTCGTCGGCATGGCGCAGACCGGTACGGGAAAGACCGCGGCATTCGCGCTCCCCGTGCTCGAGCGCCTCGACGTGTCGCAGAAGACCCCGCAGGCCCTGGTGCTCGCGCCCACCCGCGAGCTCGCGCTGCAGGTCTGCGAGGCGTTCGAGTCCTATGCCTCGAAGATGAAGGGCGTCCACGTCCTCCCCGTCTACGGCGGCCAGGGCTACGGCGTGCAGCTGTCCGCGCTCCGCCGCGGCGTGCACGTGATCGTGGGAACCCCCGGTCGCATCATGGACCACCTCGCCAAGGGCACCCTCGACCTCTCCCAGCTGCAGTACCTGGTGCTCGACGAGGCCGACGAGATGCTCAAGATGGGCTTCGCGGAAGACGTCGAGCAGATCCTCGCGCAGACGCCTGAGGAGAAGCAGGTGGCGCTCTTCTCGGCGACCATGCCCCCGCAGATCCGGCGACTCGCGCAGAAGTACCTGCGCGAGCCCGAAGAGATCAGCATCAAGTCGAAGACCGCCACCGGCACGAACATCACCCAGCGGTACCTCGTCGTCTCGTACGCGCAGAAGGTCGATGCACTCACTCGCATCCTCGAAGTCGAGAACTTCGACGGCATGATCGTGTTCGTCCGCACGAAGAACGAGACCGAGACGCTCGCCGAGAAGCTGCGCGCCCGCGGATACTCCGCCGCTGCCATCAACGGCGACGTCCCCCAGGTGCAGCGAGAGCGCAGCGTCAACCAGCTGAAGGCGAGCAAGCTCGACATCCTCGTCGCGACCGACGTTGCGGCCCGTGGTCTCGACGTCGAGCGCATCAGTCACGTCGTCAACTTCGACATCCCGACCGACACCGAGTCCTACGTGCACCGCATCGGTCGTACCGGTCGCGCCGGTCGCACCGGTGACGCGATCAGCTTCATCACGCCGCGCGAGCGTTACCTGCTGAAGTCCATCGAGAAGGCCACGCGCCAGCAGCCCACGCAGATGCAGCTGCCGAGCCTCGATGACGTGAACACCACGCGCCTCGCGCGCTTCGACGATGCGATCACCACCGCGCTCACCGATGCCACGCGCATCGAGAAGTTCCGCGACATCATCGACCACTACGTGCGCAACCACGATGTGCCGGAGGCCGATGTGGCCGCCGCCCTTGCTGTGGTCGCCCAGGGCGACACCCCGCTTCTTCTCGACCCGGCCGACGACGCCCTGTCACGAGCGGTCGAGTACGACAACCGTCCGCCTCGCGAGAGCAATACGCGCGAGCGTCGAGAGCCCCGGGAGCCGCGCGAGCGCCGAGGACGCGGCGACTACAAGCCGTACCGCATCGAGGTCGGACGCCGTCACCGCGTCGAGCCCCGGCAGATCGTCGGCGCTCTCGCGAACGAGGGTGGCCTCGGCCGCGATGACTTCGGCGCGATCAACATCCGTCCGGACTTCACTGTCGTCGAACTGCCGGCGAACCTCGACTCGTCGGTTCTGGAGAAGCTGAAGGACACGCGCATCTCGGGTCGCCTCATCGAGATCAAGCCGGACCGTGGACCGGGAGCCCGTCGCAACGACGGGCCGAGGGACGCCGGCTCACGAGGCGGCTACGACCGCCGCGACGAGCGTCCGCGCTACGACCGCGACGACCGTCCGGAGCGCGGCGATGACCGGGGCGAGAAGCCGTTCCGCAAGCCGCGCCACAAGGGCTGATCCGCAGCAGAACGAACGAGCGCGCCGCAC
>JAZBLP010000099.1:0-11083 GCA_037033305.1 Actinomycetota bacterium
CGTCGTTCTGTGCGGAGATGTCAGTCGAAGATGCCGTCGAGGATGCTGCCGATGACGAGACCGCCGAGGATGCCGGAGGCGACGTCCCCGCCGCCGCCGCGTCGGCCCCCGCCGCTCCAGCCGCCGCCGCCCCAGCCGTTTCCGCCGCCCCAGCCCTGATCCTGCGGCCGCGAGGAGTCGATGTCGCGTTGGGCGAGCTGCAAGGCCTCGGAGGCCAGGTGGGCGACGCGCCGTGCGCTGGACAGTGCCTCGTCGCGCGTCTCTTCTTCCGGGAGCAGGTCTGACAGGTCGACCCGCAGCCTCTCGGCTTCAGCGAGGCGCGTGCGTGCGTCGGCGCCGATCCAGCCGCGGTGCCCGGCGATGAGTCCGCGGGCGACGCCGAGCTGACGGTCGGCATCGTCGATCGCATGCTGCACCTGCTGGATGCTGGGCAGCGGATGCGCTTCGCGATGGCGAGCAGTGGCGATCGCATCGTCGAGAGCCGTGTTCGCATCGCGCAGCTGCGACAGCTCGGCGAAGGGATCTCCGGGGGTGCCGGCGGGCGACAGGGCGCTCAGCGCCTGCTGCAGCGCGGAGACGGCGGCCGCGACGGCGGGCACCTGGGGTGCGGTGCGAGCGGCGATGAGATCGTTGCGGGAATCCGCGACCACCTCGGCGAGAGTCGACTCCGCACGCAGCGCTTCGATCTCGAAGTCCTCCACGGCGTCGAGCAGAGCGGATGCACGCCGCGTCGCCTCCGTGGCGGTCTCCAGGGCTAGGTTGGCCTCCTCGTTCTGCTTCGCGGCGCGACGACGCTCTGAGACGGCGGCGCCGTGCGTCGCGAACGCGATCAGCTGCTCTGCTTCCGCGGCGCTGGCCGTGATCTGATGCATCGCCGAGGCCGAATACCGCGCAGAGAGACGCGCGACGGTCTCGTTCGTGTGCGGGATCCGCGCGCTCAGCGTCTCGGCGTCGGCGCGCACCTGGGCGATGATCTCGGGCGCGCGGCGCACTTTCGAGATCGACGCCGCGAGGTCCGATGTCTTCTCATCGAGCAGATCCTGCGCCCAATCGCACAGCTGAACGATCCGCGCGTTGCGGGTGCGGAGCTCCTCAGGCGTGTCGGGAATCTCATCGTGGTTGAGCTGGTGGAGCTGAAACGCCTCGCGCAGGTGCGTGCGCACCGCAGTGAGAGCCTTCTTCAGGTCGCGAGTCAGCTGTTCGCCGAGTTCGGCCTCCGCGAATGCCAGTTCGTCGGACGTGCTCCTGATGCGCTCATCCGCAGAGACGAGTGCCTGCTCGGCGCGGCGAGCGAGGTCTGCGTCCTGTGCGGCCAGCTCTTCCTGCTCGCGCTTGCGTCTGCCCCAAATTCCAGCCATGGGACTGATCCTAGTTTCCCGGGCGACCCCGCTGGCTGTGCATACGCTTGAGGCGAAACCGGTCAGACGAGCGCTGCCGCCTCCGACCTGGCCGGCCTGCCACGCTTGGGTCGATCGGTCGTCAGCTCGAGGGCGAGCGCATGGACCGGGTGCTGAGCGAGTCGGGTCTGCACATGGTCGAGCCAGCGGATCTCCGCCTCGGCCGTGAAGATCATCGAATCGACGACGAGCGACCATGCGAGCCCCTCGGGGCTGTCGTCCTCGCGCGTCGCCCTCGTCGAGGCGAGATCCGCGAGATGCTCCTCCGACACGGCACGCTGGGCTGCGATCACGCCGACCGCGTCCGCGCCGGGGAGAGTCGCCGTCACAGCCAGCTTGATGGCGAGTTCGTCGCGCGTCGCCTGGCTCCGTGGCACGGGTGACCCGAGCCAGCGGTGCACCTCGGCCGCTCCGGCGGCCGTGATCGCCCAGTACACATGGCCGTGCTCGTCCGCTGCTCCGCGGGCGACGAGCCGGTCGCGCTCTAGGCGCTCGAGCGTGTTGTAGATCTGGCCAACGTTGAGCGGCCAGACCGAGCCCGTCCGGCGGTCGAATTCATGCCGCAGCTGGTACCCGTAGCAGGGGCCCTGAGCGAGGATCGCGAGCAGACTGTGTCGGACCGACATGTGGACCTCCCGGTGTCGTGGACCAATATATACATACTCGGAAACGCGTTGGAGGTGCGCCATGCAGACGACGTGCAGGTCACGGACCGGTAACATGACAAGGTATGCCTGGCACGCGCCCGACACGCGGCGCCGCCGGAACCATCGACAGGGAGATGACATCTGTGGCCAATCCTCTTGAGAAGCTGCTGCGCGCCGGCGAAGGGCGGGTCATCCGACGCCTGAACCAGGTGGTCAAGGCCGTGAATGCGCTGGAAGAGGACATCTCCAAGCTCACGGACGACGAGCTGCGCAACGAGACCGTCGAGCTGCGTGAGCGTTTCGCCAAGGGGGAGTCGCTCGATCAGCTGATGCCCGAGGCGTTCGCCGCCGTGCGCGAAGCGGCGAAGCGGACCCTCGGCATGCGCGCATACGACGTGCAGATCATGGGTGGCGCTGCACTCCACCTCGGCAACATCGCCGAGATGAAGACCGGTGAGGGCAAGACGCTGGTCGCGACCTTCCCGGCGTACCTCAACGCGATTGCCGGCGAGGGCGTCCACGTGATCACGGTCAATGACTTCCTCGCGAGCTACCAGGCCGAGCTCATGGGTCGGGTGTACCGGGCGCTCGGAATGTCGACGGGAATCATCGTCTCCGGACAGACGCCGGCGGTCCGCCGCGAGCAGTACGCGTCCGACATCACCTACGGCACGAACAACGAGTTCGGCTTCGACTACCTCCGCGACAACATGGCGTGGCGCAAGGAGGACCTCGTCCAGCGCGAGCACTACTTCGCGATCGTCGATGAGGTCGACTCCATCCTGATCGATGAGGCGCGCACGCCGCTGATCATCTCGGGACCGTCTTCCGGTGAGGCGAACCGCTGGTTCGCGGAGTTCGCGAAGATCGCGCGCACTCTCGAGGCGGGCGTCGACTACGAGGTCGACGAGAAGAAGCGCACCGTCGGCGTGCTCGAGCCCGGCATCGAGAAGGTCGAGGACTACCTCGGCATCGACAACCTGTACGAGTCCGCGAACACCCCGCTGATCTCGTTCCTCAACAACTCGATCAAGGCGCTCGCGCTGTTCAAGAAGGACACCGACTACGTCGTCATGAACGACGAGGTCATGATCGTCGACGAGCACACAGGTCGCATCCTGGTCGGACGTCGCTACAACGAGGGCATCCACCAGGCCATCGAGGCGAAGGAGGCCGTGCCGGTCAAGGCTGAGAACCAGACTCTCGCGACCGTCACGCTCCAGAACTACTTCCGTCTCTACGACAAGCTCGCCGGCATGACCGGTACCGCCGAGACCGAGGCGGCCGAGTTCATGTCGACCTACAAGCTCGGTGTCATTCCGATCCCCACGAACCGTCCGATGATCCGCAAGGACCAGTCGGATCTCGTCTACAAGAACGAGACCGCGAAGTTCGCCCAGGTGGTGGAGGACATCGCCGAGCGCCACTCGAGCGGTCAGCCGGTGCTGGTCGGAACCACGAGCGTCGAGAAGAGCGAGTACCTGTCGCGCCTGCTCGCCAAGAAGGGCGTCAAGCACGAGGTGCTGAACGCGAAGAACCACGCTCGAGAGGCTGAGATCGTGGCACGGGCGGGGCGTCTCGGCGCCGTGACCGTCGCCACCAACATGGCCGGTCGTGGAACCGACATCATGCTCGGTGGGAACGCCGAGTTCCTCGCCGTGCAGGACCTCAAGGGCAAGGGGCTCGACCCCGTCGAGACCCCCGAGGAGTACGAGGTCGCGTGGGACGAGACCTATGAGGCGATGAAGGCCGTCGTGTCCGAGGAGGCCGAGAAGGTCATCGAGGCCGGTGGACTGTATGTGCTCGGCACCGAGAGGCACGAGTCGCGCCGCATCGACAACCAGCTCCGTGGTCGCTCGGGCCGTCAGGGTGATCCTGGTGAGAGTCGCTTCTACCTGAGCCTCACCGATGACCTCATGCGTCTGTTCCAGTCAGGTGCGGCCGAGGCGATCCTCTCGCGCACGAACTTCCCCGACGACGTCCCGATCGAGTCCGGCCTGGTGTCGCGCGCGATCCGCAGCGCACAGTCGCAGGTCGAGTCGCGGAACGCCGAGATGCGCAAGAACGTCCTCAAGTACGACGACGTCCTGAACCGTCAGCGCGAGGCGATCTACGCCGACCGCCGTCACATCCTGCAGGGTGATGACATCGCCGACCGGGTCCAGCACTTCATCGAGGATGCGATCAGCGGCGTCGTGCGGGACCACACGGGCGAGGGCCACAACGAGAGCTGGGACTTCGACGCGCTGTGGACAGAGCTCAAGACGCTCTACCCCGTGAGCGTGACCATCGATGAGGTCGTATCCGAGGCAGCGGGCCGCAAGGGCGGCATCACCGCCGAGGGCCTGACGCGCGAACTGCTGTCGGACGCGAAGATCGCGTACGAGACGCGCGAGGAGTCGCTCGGAGAAGCGGCTACTCGTGAACTCGAGCGGCGCGTGGTGCTGCAGGTGCTTGATCGTCGCTGGCGCGATCACCTCTACGAGATGGACTACCTCAAGGACGGCATCGGCCTGCGAGCGATGGCTCAGCGCGACCCGCTGATCGAGTACCAGCGCGAGGGCTACGCGATGTTCCAGTCGATGATGGGCCAGATCAAGGAGGAGTCGGTCGGATACCTCTACAACCTCGAGGTCGAGGTGCGTAGGGCAGGCGACTCCCAGACGGCCGAGGTCGAGGCGAAGGGCCTCGCAGAGGACGGTGGAGATCAGCGGCTCGAATACTCCGCCGCGAACGACGCGGGCGAGGTCGAGGTGCGCAACGACCGCGGTCAGGTTCAGCAGGCTGCGACGGAGAAGCTCCGCCAGGCGGCCGCGGCGCGTCAGGCGCCCGCCGCCGACCAGGCCGACCCCGAGGGTCCCCGCGGTGCCTTCGGACAGCGTACGGACGCCCCGGCCGCGCCGGCAGGCAACCGCGAGCAGCGCCGAGCACAGGGCAAGAAGAAGAAGTAGCAGGACGTTCGAAGAGGGGCCGATCCGAGTGGATCGGCCCCTCTTCGCGTCATTGTAGGCTTGCTCAATGACACCCACGCGCCACTTCGACCAGTCGTCGAAGCTCAAGAACGTCCTGTACGAGATCCGTGGAAACACGCTCGTCGAGGCGGCGCGGCTTGAGGCCGAGGGACATCGGATCCTCAAGCTCAACACGGGCAACCCCGCGATCTTCGGATTCGAGGCGCCCCACCAGATCGTTCACGACATGCTGGCGGCGCTCCCGACCGCCCATGGATACAGCGACAGCAAGGGCATCGTCTCGGCTCGGCGTGCTGTCGTCAGCCGCTACGAGGAGATCGTCGGATTCCCGCGGTTCGGCCCGGAGGACGTGTTCCTCGGCAACGGTGTGTCCGAGCTCATCACCATGACCATGCAAGCATTGCTCGATGAGGGTGACGAGGTGCTGATCCCGGCCCCGGACTACCCTCTGTGGACGGCGATGACGAGCCTGGCAGGCGGCACGCCGGTGCACTATCTGTGTGATGAGGACAACGGCTGGCAGCCCGACCTCGAGGACATCCGGTCCAAGATCACCCCTCGCACCAAGGCGCTCGTGATCATCAACCCCAACAATCCCACGGGTGTCGTGTACTCGCGCGAGGTGCTCGAGGGATTGGTGCAGATCGCTCGTGAGAACCAGCTGCTGCTGCTCTCCGACGAGATCTACGACCGCATCCTGTTCGACGACGCGGTGCACATCCCCACTGCCACCGTGGCGCCTGACCTGCTCTGCCTGACGTTCAACGGGCTCTCGAAGACGTACCGGGTCGCCGGTTATCGATCCGGCTGGCTCGTCATCACCGGACCGCAGGACCACGCGAAGGGTTTCCTCGAGGGGATCAACCTGCTCGCATCCACGCGCCTCTGTCCGAATGTGCCCGCGCAGTATGCGGTGCAGGCCGCCCTAGGCGGGGTGCAGTCGATCGACTCGCTGATCGCGCCGACCGGGCGCCTGCACGAGCAGCGCGACATCGCGTGGGAGGGACTCGAATCCATTCCCGGTGTCTCCTGCGTCAAACCCGCAGGTGCGCTGTACGCCTTCCCTCGTCTCGACCCCAACGTGCACGAGATCAGGGACGACGCGAAGCTCGTCTATGATCTCCTGGTCTCGGAGCACATCCTTCTGGTGCAGGGGACGGGCTTCAACTGGCCGACCCCCGATCACCTCAGGCTGGTCACTCTCCCCGAGCCGCGCGTGCTCGCCGAAGCCGTCGAGCGCCTGGGGAACTTCCTGTCGAGCTATCGTCAGTAGGCACGGTCGACGGGGCGGTGAGCAGCGTCTCTGCGATGCGGCGCACGCCGGCGACCAGCGATGAACGTGGCGTGAGGTCCGCCATCGGTCGCGCGTGCAGGAGCGAGGCGTCGGCGGCCCGTTGGTCGAACGGCACGAACGCGACGTCCGTGATGCCGGCGAACCTCTCGAGCGTGCGCCGGATCTGACCCCGGGCATCGATGCCCAGAGGGCCGGGACGCACGCGGTTCACGACGACGCTGATGGGGGTCGGGGTCGTGATCCGTCGCAGCTCGGCATGCTCCCTGATGAACCGGCTCATGCCCAGGGGATCCGCCGCCGCGACAGCGATGATCGCGTCTGCTTCCTGCAGTGCCGCGACCGTGGCTGCGTGGCGGCGCGGACCCGCGAGGTCGTACGTCGCCTCGTCATCGGCATCGAAGGCGCTCGCGACGTCGACCACTGTCTCTTCGGCCCAACTGCGACACGCGCGCAGCGTCGCCTCGAGCCTCCGCGCGCCGAGCTCCGGCCATCGTCCAGGGCGATTGATGCCTCCGAGTACCTCGATCTCTCCTGCGCTCGTGTCGAGGACGGTCGCCAATTGCGCGAGTTCGGCCGAGTCGAGCGCTCCGAGCTCCGCGCGACGACAGGCCGCCGCGACCCCGGGCGCATCGTCGTTGAGTCCCAGCAGCAGCGCGAGCGAGGGTGCGACGGTGTCGGCATCCACCAGGGCAGTGCGGCGGCCCGCCCTGGACAGCTCGACGGCGAGCTGGATCGCGACGGTCGATCTTCCGGGCGCCCCGGATGGTCCCCAGACGACCGTGACGCGATGCGGACACAGACCGGCTCGCTCGTCGGGACCCGCAAAGTCGGCGGCGAGCGCTGCCGCGACCTCCCAGCCCCGCGCTTCCGTCGGGAGCGCGGCCGCGAGTCCGTAGCGACCGAGCAGCCTCCTGTCGCCCTCGCCCAGGGGCAGGATGCGCACACCTGCCCTGTCGCAGTCGGCGATCAGCGCGGGCGACAGGACCGCGCGGGTGGCGGGGACGATGACCGCATCGGCTCCCGCGGGCAGGGGCAGGATCCCGCTCGGCGGGACGACGGACACCACGCTGATGCCTTCGAGTTCGAGCTCGTCGGCGAGGGTGCTCGCACGGGATTCGGGTAGGGCGATGACGACCGAGGTCACGAGCTCGCGCCGATCGGCACGATGGACAGGATGGAGCCGCCGGTGATCGCAGACAGCACGTCGGCGACATCCGCTCGGTCGATCACGACCTCGGCGGTGGTGCCGTCGGCGGCGAGCATCCCCTCGCTCTTCGTCACCGACGCGACGATCGCGTCGGCGACGAGGATGCGCGGCGGGCCTGGGAGCGCCCCCTCATCGACCGGAGCAGACTGCCAGAGCTCGATGACGCTACCGGCGGCGACATCGGCAGGGATTCCGGTGCTGCTCTCGACGACGATCGTCGTGGACCTGTTCGCGTCCGCGGTCTCAGCGGCAGAAGCGGGCATCAGCTCCCCGTCGAAAACCGTCCGGGACGCGACTTGACCGGGCCGAAGGTCTTCGGGGGCGAGGTAGTGGTCCGTGACGGAGCCGAGTCCCACGTCCACGACCTGGAAGTCGCCGGACACGAGCGCGTCACCGAGCGCAATCGTTCGCGTCGCCTGGAGTACCGGCGTCGTGGCGCCGGAGGAGGAGACGACGGCCCACACGCCGGTGACTGACAGTGCGACCACGGCGATGCCGATCAGGAAGCGGGCGTCACCCCAGACAGCGCGCCGTGAACGGGAGAACTTGCTCATGGCGACATGGTCACAGAAAACACCGCGGTCTCTCGACACTTATCCACAGCATCGGATCGGCGCTGGCGTATCGGCACGGCAGGGAGAGAATGGGAGCATGCCCCATTCCTCTCAGTCCGCGCAGCGCTTCCTGGCGCCGGCGCAGGTGGCGGAACTGCTGAGCATCGGGGTCGACGAGGTCATCGAACTCGTCTACGCCGGGCGTCTGCGCGGGTCCAAGCTCGGCGCACCGGCCCGATGGCGCGTCGAGGAGTCGAGCCTCTCGGAGTATCTCGCAGAGCAGTCCGAAGAGGCCCGCCGGATGGCGCTGTGGCGTCAGGCGAATGAGGCAAGTTTCCCAGAGGTGTGGGGCACGTCGCGCCGTCACGGCATGGGATCCCCGACGGTCTGAACGGACGTGACGGCTGCGAACGGGATGATCTGAAACGCGCGTACCGCCGAGGCGGTCCTCGCCTCGCCCGGATCATGCAGCGCGAGATCCAGATGGTCCGCCCCCGCGCGGTCGATCGTCCCGTGGAGGTCCGATGCATCGACGCTGACGATTCTCACCGGAACCCGTCGCCGGGCGAGATCGCGCAGGACAAACCCGATCGACATGCGCTCGCGGAGCACGGGGGCAGGGTCGTCCTCCTCATCGAGGCTGGACAGCAGCAGACCGTGATCGATGGTCAGTCCGCGCAGAGCGTGAAGGGGGACGATCACGGTCGACCGCGTCGTACGCGATTCCTCGGCCTGCGCGATCGTCGCAGCGATCCAATCGGAGCCGAGCGCGTTCAGTCGTGCCCGAACGCGAGCTCCACCCGGCAGATCCAGGGTGGCGGGAGCTGCCGATGCACAGAGCACCCTGAGTCGGCTGCGAAGCTCGAGCCTCGAGATGCGCAAGCGCTCGGACTCGGCGTCCAGCGCCGCGCGCTCGCTTTCCCACTCGGAGGCCAACTGGCCTTCGAGGTCTTCGAACAGTCGATCCCAGTGCACGCGGACCACCGTAAATGAAGTCCGGAGGTGCATGTACGAGTTATCCACATACATCACGAACGCGACCGGATCGGCCAGTCGACGCATGCTCTACTTGGCGCAGTCTTCCCGATGGAGAGTGCCTCAGATGATGCTTCACGAGTACTTCGCACCACAGCCGACGCCTCGCGCCGAGCTGCCGGACCCGAGTCCGCTGCTGCGGAGCCTGACCCAGGGCGTCCTCGAGGTGCTCGCGGGAGTCAGAGAAGTCGATCAGCTCGCCCGCTGGTTCAATGAAGACGCGTACCGGAGTTTGGTGACGCGGGCGAATCTGTCGGCGAGGGCGCGCAGCGCGAGGGGGGTCTCGCCTGCGCGCCCGACTTTCGAGATTCTGTCGATTCGTGTCACAGAGCCGGTGGACGGCAAGGTCGAAGCCGTCGTCGTCGTCGCGGGTCCTGGTCGCACCCGTGCGGTGGCGATTCGTCTCGAAGGCCTCGACCGACGCTGGCGTGCGACTTCTCTGGCGATTCTCTGAGCACACGCGCTCTAGGCTGGTGGGGTGTCAACGCTCAGCGACCTCGCCAATGCCCAGGGCCGTCTTGCCGAGAACGATGTCGAGTGGCTGCATCGACTCGCCGGCGACGGTCAGCTCCTCGCGGACCTCGCTTCGGCGGACATCGTCGTCTGGATCGAGACCGACGACGGATCGTTCGTCGCCGTCGCGCATGCCCGTCCGAGCGGAGCGGCCACGCTGTTCTATCGCGACATCGTGGGTGAGCGGGTACGGCCGCAGTGGCGCACTCAGGTGCAGGGGGCGTTCGATTCGGCGGAGATCGTGGACTCGTCCTCGCCGGATTGGTTCGAGGAGACCCCGACGCGCGTCAGAGCCGTGCCGATCGTCAACGAGCGCCGCGCCGGCGACCACCACCAGGGGACGGTCATCGGCGTCGTGACCCGACACACGAACCTCGGTGAGGCTCGGACGCCGTCACGACAGCAGATCACGTTCGATGAGTGCGCGAACGACATCTTCCGTATGATCGCCGACGGCAGCTTTCCTGATCCGGCGGCCCCGACCTCCCCGCGCCGCGGAGCTCCACGAGCCTCGGACGGGTTGATCCGGATCGACGTCGACGGCATCACGACGTTCGCCAGCCCGAACGCGCTTTCGGCGTTCAATCGCATGGGGTTCGATGACGAACTGGAAGGCGAGTCTCTCGCCGAGGTCACCACGAGGCTGGTGCCGCCCTCCCGACAGGTCGACGAGTCGCTGCCCGTCGTCGTGACCGGACGCGCTCCCTGGCGCACCGATATCGAAGCGCGTGGTGTCACTGTATCGCTGCGGGCGATTCCACTCAAAGACCATGGGACGCGCATCGGCGCCATCGTCCTGTGTCGGGATGTGTCGGAACTGCGTCATCAGGAGCAGGAGCTCATCACCAAGGACGCGACGATCCGCGAGATCCATCACCGTGTCAAGAACAACCTGCAGACAGTCGCATCGCTGCTGCGCATCCAGGCACGTCGCACGCACTCTGACGAGGCGCGCGATGCGCTGACGCAGGCGATGAGACGTGTCGATGCGATTGCGGTGGTCCACGACACCCTGGCTCAGGGGTTGACCCAGAAGGTCGACTTCGACGAGGTGTTCCACCGCGTGCTGAAGCTCGTCGCCGAGGTCGCATCGGCACCGAACACCCGCGCACGCACGCGCTCGACCGGGCGCTTCGGGGTCCTGCCGAGCGAGTACGCCACGCCGTTGGCTCTCGCGCTCACCGAGGTCGTCACGAATGCGGTGGAGCACGGTCTTGCCGGGCAGGAGGGCATGGTCACGATCGACGCCGCCCGCACCGAGGAGAACCTGCGCGTCACGGTGCACGACACCGGCAAGGGCCTTCCGGAAGGGCGTATCGGTCAGGGACTGGGTACGCAGATCATCCGCACCCTCATCCAGGGGGAACTCAGCGGATCGATCGAGTGGCGGGGGAGCGAGGGCGAGGGCACGGAAGTGGTCATCGACATACCGCTGCGCTGGCTCACTGCGTGACGAGTCCGCCG
>JAZBLP010000100.1:0-11047 GCA_037033305.1 Actinomycetota bacterium
GAGCGCCTTTCTGTAGGACCCATTGACCGCATCGCACGGAAGACGGCCGGGATGAAACTCGACGGACTGGTATCAGGGCTCAAGACCGAAGAGCTCATCAAGGCGCTGATGGACGTCTCGGCGATCCCGAAGACGCTCATCACGAACAAGATCACCGACCGCAACTCGGTCATCACCAATCTGCAGTCCCTGAACAAGACGCTGCAGGAGCTCGTCGACAAGGCGAAGACCGCCGCAGGGCCCAGCTCGCTGGCGTCGTTCACCGCCTCGTCGTCGTCCGAGACCGTCACCATCACGGCCGGACCCAAGGCGACCGCCTTCTCGACGGCGATCGTCGTCGACGCGGTCGCCACTGCGCACTCTCTCGTGACCGCTGCATCAGGCGCCACCGCATGGGGTGGCACCTACACCCTCGTCGGGGCGGACGGCGAGGCCGTCGAGGTCACTCCGCTCGGCACCGGCCCGCAGGAGCTCGCCACCGCGATCAACGCGTCGAAGGCCGGCGTGAGCGCGACCGTCGTGCCTGCAGGGACGGATGCCGACGGCAAGCCGCTCTCGCGCATCCAGCTCACCTCCACCGAGACGGGCGAGGCCGGAGCGTTCACGCTCCAGCGCGGAACCGCGGCGGAGGTCGCGGCGGGCACCGGGACGGATCTCGGCGCGGCTCCGGGGGCGGCCCTGCTCACCCAGGGAGCCGACGCACGCATCCGTCTGTTCGCGGGCACTGCCGCCGAGCAGACCCTCGAGAGCGCGAGCAACACGATCTCGGTCGGCGAGGGCATCGACGTCACAGTCTCGAAGGTCAGCGCAGACCCTGTCACGGTGACGGTCACGCGTGATGTGAAGAAGCAGAGCTCGACGGCGGAGGCATTCGTCAAGGACATCGCCGCGCTGCTGGTCCGTATCGACAACGGCTCCAAGGCGACCATCGGCGACGTCGGCGAGACCACGACCCTGGGCGTCTTCACCGGAGACAGCACGGTGCGAAATCTCCGCGGCGCTCTCGCCGCCGCGGTGCAGCATCCGGTCGACGGCATCTCGCCCTCGACGATCGGCATCACGGTCAGCGACAAGGGCGTCCTGTCCTTCGACGCAGAGAAGTTCGCGGCCGCTCTCGCAGAAGACCCGCAGGGAGCGCAGGAGCTGTTCTCGGCGGTCTCGGCGCGAGTGCAGGACGTGACGACCCAGTACTCGGACAAGTACGAGGGCCTCCTGACCAAGCGCATCACCGGCCAGGAGGACGAGGTCAAGACCCTCAAGACCCAGGTCGAGCGCTGGGACATCCGACTCGAGCAGCGCCGCGCCACTCTCGAACGCACATATGCGCAGCTCGAAGTGCAGCTGTCGAAGCTGCAGTCGCAATCGTCGTGGCTGACCAGCCAGCTGGCCGGGCTCACCCCGTCGGATTCCTGACCTCGTCCTCGTGACATCGCATCGCATCGGAGCACGTACTCATGGCACTCACCTCACTCGACCGGGCCAAGCAGCAGTATCTGCAGCAGCAGGTGGCCTCCGCCACGCCAGAGCGTCTGCTGGTGTTGCTCTACGACCGCCTCCTGGTCGACATCGAGCGCGCGGACGCCTGCCAGGAGGCGGGCGACTGGGCGGCCGCGGGGAATCATCTCGTGCACGCACAGCAGATCGTCGCCGAGCTCAACGGCTCGCTCACCGATGAGTGGGACGGCTCCGCAGAGCTGCACAGCGTGTACACCTACCTCACGGGACGCCTGATCGCCGCGAACATCGCGCGCGACCGCGCGGCCACAGCCGAATGCCGAGCCCTCGTCGTGCCGCTGCGCGACGCGTGGCATGCTGCGGCTGCGGCGGTCTCGTCGACCGCGCAGACACCCGCGACGGCACTGGCCTGAGCGATCGTGCCCGACAACCTCTCGGCCTGGCTGATGGTGCTCGACCAGTTCGAGCGCGCCCTCGACGCGGCCGACGAGCACCTGGACGAGCAGTCGTTCGACGCACCGGACGGCCCCGTCCCGGAGGAGCTGCGCGAGCGCGCGGAAGCCGTGCTCGCGCGGCAGCAGCTCATGATCGGCGGACTCGTGACGTCGCGCGCCAATGTGGCTCGTGAGATCGCCGCGCTGCGGCGCGTCCCGACCTCCACGCAGGATGTGCCCGCGTACCTCGACGTCGAAGGTTGAGCAGCGCGGTTACATGAATGCCCGGGTGTCGCGATAGTCGGCACCGAGCACGGATCGCTCGACGATTGGCCAGGGATCGGCCTCTCCACCAACATCCCGGAGTGCCCCCGTGCTCGAATCCGTCACGTCCTCTGCGCTCATCAGTGCGCTCGACGGGCTGGCCCTGCGCCAACGCTCGATCGCCGAGAACATCGCCAACGTCAACACGCCGGGGTATCAGGCCCAGCGGGTGCAGTTCGAGGACGAGTTGCGTTCCGCGGTCGCGGGCGGTTCCGGCAGTGTCGCGGCGACGGTCGAGCGGTCGCTCGAGCCGACCAGGCTCAACGGCAACAACGTCAACCTCGACACCGAGACGCTGTCGAACATCGACACCGTGCTGCGATTCCAGTTCGCGAGTCAGGCGATCGGCGGTCAGGCCGCCTCGATCACCAAGGCGATCGGGCAGGCCTCCGCATGACCTTCGACGCGATCGGCATCGCCGGCACCGGCCTGACCGCGCACCGCAAGTGGCTCGACGCACTCAGCGACAACATCGCCAACGTGAACACCGCGACACCCGCAGGCCAGGAGGCGTTCCGGGAGAAGTTCGTGACCGTCCAGGCCGGCACCGACAGCCCCGGCGTGTATGTCGCCGGCGTGGTCGAATCCGAGGCCGACGCGAAGCTCGTGTACGACCCCGAGCACCCCTACGCGAACGACGACGGCTACGTGCAGTACCCGAACGTCGAGCTCGGCGACCAGATGAGCATGCTGATCCTCGCCCAGCGCGGATACGAGGCCAACGCCGCTGTCGTCGACCGGGCGAAGACGACCTACGAGGCAGCGCTGCAGATCGGCCGCAGCTGATGTCGGGGATCGAGGCGATCGGTGCGTCGGGTGTCGCACCTCTCTCGGCACTCAGCTTCGAGACCGGCCCGGACGCGACGAGCGCTCCCGCCTCGGGCAGCACCTTCGCCACGACGCTCTCCGGGGCGATGGAGAACCTGCAGCAGCTGCAGTCGACGTCGAACGAGCTCGCCGTGCAGGCGGTCACGGGAGACCTGCAGGACATCCACCAGGCGATGATCGCCTCGACGCGCGCCTCGGTGACGCTCGATCTGGTGGTCGCCGTGCGTGACCGCAGCGTGTCTGCGTTCAACGAGATCATGAGGATGCAGGCCTGACATGCCCAAGGTGCTCACGAGCTACTACGACCGCGCCAAGCAGGTCGTCTCCGGATTCTCCCTCGCACAGCGCACGATCGCCATCATCGGTGTCGCGCTGCTCGTGATGGGCGCCATCGCGCTCGGTGCGTGGCTCACGAAGCCGCAGATGAGTCCGCTCTTCACCGGTCTGAGCGCCGGCGACGCCTCTGCCGTCGTCGAGCAGCTCAAGTCGGCAGGGGTGAGCTACGAGCTCACCGAGGGAGGCGCGACCATCCTCGTGCCCGACGACCAGGTCTACGCGCAGCGTCTCGCGGCCGCATCCGCCGGGCTGCCCGGTGACACCAGCGAGGGGTACACCCTGCTCGACAAGATGGGTGTGACCGCGAGCGAGTTCCAGCAGTCGGTGACCTACAAGCGCGCCATCGAGGGCGAGCTGGCCGGCACGATCGGCGCCATGGAGGGCATCTCGACGGCGTCGGTGCAGCTGGCGATCCCGGAGGAGAGCGTCTTCGTCTCGGAGCGGCAGAGCCCGACCGCATCCGTCTTCGTGAAGACCCGCAACGGCTCGGGTCTCAGCGACGAGAAGATCGAGGCGATCGTGCATCTCACGAGCGCAGCCGTGCCGGGGATGACGCCGGAGGACGTCGCGGTGACCGATCAGGACGGCCGCGTGCTCTCGGCGGTCGGCACCGGGCTCACCGGGAACTCCTCGAAGCAGGCGACGGAGCATGAGGCCAAGGTCGCGGCATCCGTCAGCAAGATGCTCGAGACGATCGTCGGGCCCGGCAATGCGACGGTGACGGTGTCGGCCGACGTCGCGAACTCCACGTCGGAGCGCATGGACGAGACGTATTCGGCTCCCGAGGGTGAGCTGAGCGCATCGGAGCAGACGAAGACGGAGACGTACAACGGGGGCCAGACGGGCGGCGCCGGTGTACTCGGCCCCGACAACATCGCGGTCCCGAACAACGCGGACGGCTCGGGCGCCTACGAGTTCGAAGAGACCTCTCGCAACAACGCCGTGAACAAGTCGACGGAGAAGACCATCACTCCCGCAGGGGAGGTGACGCGGCAGACGGTCAGCATCGCTCTGAACCGGGGGACGGTCACGGGTGTGACGGCGAACCAGATCGAGTCGCTCGTGGCGTCGGCCGCCGGCATCGACGTCGAACGCGGCGACGAGATCGCCGTCGAGTTCGTCGAGTTCAACCAGGCGGGTGCGACGGCGGCGCAGACGGCGCTCGCGGCGGCGGAGGCCGAGCGCGAGGCGCAGCTCCAGCAGGAGCTGCTGCGATCGGCGATCATCGGAGGGTCGATCCTGCTCGCAGCGATCATCCTGATCGTCTTCCTCGTCGTGCGCCGCAAGATGAAGCGCCGGGTGATGTACACCGAGGACGGGCCGATCGAGTATTTCGCGACGGTGACCGAGAGCGAGGAGCAGAAGCTCCGCTCGCTCAGAGGGCTGAAGGAGGCCGAGGCCATCGTCGCCCCGGCGCCGACCAAGCTGCTGCCGTCAGCCTCGGTCGACCTCGACGACGAGCCTGAGCCCGACAAGGTGCTCGTCGAGCGTCGACGCCGGGAGATCGACGACCTCGCCAAGCGCGAACCCGACACCATCGCCAGCGCGCTGGCCGATCTCATGGACGAGGCGACCGTATGAGCGCGCTGACCGAACTGCTGGATGCGCAGGCCGACACGGTCGAAGTGTCGGCCGTCGAGGCGCCCGCACCCGCGACTGCGCCCGAGATGAGCGGATTGCGCAAGGCCGCGATCGTGCTGATGAACATGGACCGCGCCGCCAGCGCCGAAGTGCTCCGTCACCTCGGCGAGGAACGCTCCGAGATGCTCGCGGCCGAACTGACGCATCTCGGGGGAGTGGATGTGGCCTCGACCGCCCGTGCTCTCGGCGAGTTCCGGCGCATCGCCAACGGCGGCTCGGTGCCGTCGCGAGGCGGACAGGAGCTGGCCACCGGACTGCTCGAGACGGCGTTCGGCCGCGAGAAGGCCGTCGGAATGGTCGGTCGAGTCATGTCTCAGGGGTCGGTCTCGTTCGACTTCCTGAATGCGGCGGACCCTGCCCAGCTCGCGACCATCATCGAGGGTGAGCTTCCGACGACCGTCGCCGTGGTGCTGGCCAACCTCAGAGCCGATCGTGCGGCAGCGGTGCTCGCCGCACTGCAGGACCCGCTGCGCACGGATGTGGCCCAGGCGATCGCGACGATGGGCACCGCCACGCAGGAGGCGATCTCGATCGTCGCCGACTCGCTGCGTTCGCGCACCGGGGTCTTCGCGATGCGTGACAACCATGAGTCCATCGGGGGCGTGCAGCCTCTCGTCGAGATCATCAACCGCTCGGACACCGCACTCGAGAAGTCGCTGCTCGCAAGCCTGGAGGGGCGCGATCTCGCCCTGGCCGAGGACATCCGCAGCCGCATGGTCACGTTCGCCGACATCGCGCGCCTCGAGGATCGCGACGTGCAGCGGGTGATGCGCGGAATCGACCTGCGCATGCTCGCCCTGGCGCTGAAGGGCGCCGACGACCAGATCACCGACAAGGTGAAGAGCAACATGACGGAGCGCAACCAGGAGAACCTCGCTGAGGAGACCCGAGTGCTCGGTCCTGTGCGCATGCGTCAGGTCGATGAGGCCAGAGCCGAGATCGTTCGCATCATCCGCGACCTGGAAGCAGCGGAGGAGATCACGATCTCGCGCGAAGACGAGGATGAGCTCATCGAGTGATCCCTCTGACGGCAGGTGAGCCGGCCGAGCCGGTTACGGAGGCAGCCGGGTGTCGCGATAGTGGGTCTGGAGCACGGATCGCTCGACCTACGGGCCACGGACAGGCCTCGCCCTTCGATTCCGAGGTGTCCGCCGTGCTCGATTCCGCATTCACGCCACTGGTCGTGCCGCGCGTCGGAGACACGCCCGTCGACCTGCGCGGCGAGGCCGACAGGGCACGCACCCGTGGCTTCGCCGACGGCTTCGCCGAGGGCCGCAGGCTCGCGCTCGAGGAGGGCGAGGCGCAGCACGCGGCGCAGCAGCAGCGGATGCACGAACTGCAGGAACGGTACCTGCATGAGCGCGGTTCGGGTCTGCGCGCTTTGGAGAGCGCGCACGCCGCCCTCGACCGCCGCATCGATGAGTTGAGCATGCTCGCCGCCGATCGCATCGAGGAGCTCGCCGTCGGCCTCGCCACCACGATCCTCGGAGCGGAGCTGTCGGATCCGGCGCGCTCGGCCGCTCACGCGCTGCGCCGGGCTCTGCTGGAGATGCCTGCGGAGCGGTGGACCGGTGTCGCCTTCAGCGAGCAGGACTTCAGGATCCTGCAGGACGAGATGCCGATGAGCGACGCGTTGCGCGGCATCCGCATCTCCGCCTCCTCGGCCGTGGACAACGGCAGTGCCGTCGTCGAGATCGAGAACGGGGCCGTCGACACGCGCATCACGTCGGCGCTCGCCCGTGCGGCCGCAGCGCTCGACGGCGACGAGCAGGATGTCGAGGTGATCGTGTGATCACCGCGACGCGGTCGTGGAATCGTGCTCTCCTGGCAGCACGCCCTGAGCGCTCTGGAATCGTGAAGGCCGTGCGAGGGCTCGGCGTCGAGGTGCTCGGCATCGAGGGTGCGGTCGGCGACCGCATTCGCATCGATGCGACGGACGGTCGCGTGGTGGATGCCGAGATCGTCGCCGTCGACGGAGCGGCCGCCCGCTGCATGCCGCTGGGCAGGCTGGACGGGATCACCGCCAATGCCCGCGTGCGGCATGGGGGAGCACCGCTGCAGGTTCCGACCGGACGAGCGCTGCTCGGACGGGTGCTCGACGGAGTCGGGCGACCGATCGACGGCAAGGGGCCGCTCGACCGCAGCGTCGCTCCCGTCTCGCTCGACCACGATGCGCCGAGTGTCATGGACCGTCAGCGCATCGATCGTCAGCTGAGTCTCGGGGTTCGCGTGCTCGACACGATGACGCCGGTGGGTTCGGGGCAGCGTCTCGGGCTCTTCGCCGGCTCGGGCGTCGGCAAGTCGTCGCTGATGTCGATGATCGCCCGCGGATCCACCGCCGATGTGAACGTCATCGCGCTCGTCGGGGAGCGCGGTCGCGAGGTGCGCGAGTTCCTCGAGGACGACCTGGGACCCGAGGGGCTGGCGCGGTCGGTGGTGATCGTCGCGACCTCGGATCAGCCGGCCATGGCGCGACTGCGCTCAGCGTTCGTCGCGACCCGGATCGCCGAGGCGTTCCGCGATGACGGCCTCGACGTCGTGCTGATGATGGACTCGCTGACGCGCGTCGCGATGGCGCAGCGCGAGATCGGTCTCAGCGCCGGCGAGCCGCCCGCCACCCGAGGGTATCCGCCGTCGACGTTCTCGGTGCTGGCTCGTCTGCTCGAGCGTGCAGGAACCGGACCCGTCGGATCGATCACCGGTCTGTACACGGTGCTCGTCGACGGCGACGACCACAACGAGCCGATCGCGGACGCCGCGCGAGGAATCCTCGACGGCCACGTGGTGCTGGACCGGGCGCTGGCGATCCGCGGACATTTCCCCGCGATCGACGTGCTCGGCTCGGTCTCTCGCGTCGTGTCGAAGATCACCACGTCCGAGCAGCGTCAGAACGCGGTGACCCTGAGAAGCGTCATGGCGGCGCGTCGCAGCGCGAACGACCTGATCGAGATCGGCGCCTATCGACAGGGAGCCAATCCGATGGTCGACGCCGCTCTCGCGCACGAGAATGCGATCTCCCGGTTCCTGACCCAGCCGATGGACGATCTCGCGGCATCCGACGACTCCTGGCAGCAGCTCGCCGCCCTCATCACCGACTTCGGAGGACTCACCCCATGACCTTCCCACTGGCTGGCCTGCTGCGCGTGCGCGGCGCCCAGGAACGTGTCGCCGCCCAGCAGCTGTCGCGTGCGACCGCGGAACGGGCGCAGGCCGAGCTCGACGAGCAGAGCGCGATCTCGAGCCTCGCCGATCTCAGCTCGCAGATCGACGATCCACGGGCGCTCATGGCCATGGCCGCAGCTCGTGCCGCCGGACGCAGCACGCTCAGCGATCTGCAGGCGCTCGTCGAGATGCGGCGCAGCACGGAGTCGGAGGCGAAGTCCGCCCATGTCGAAGCGCGGCGTGACCTCAAGGGACTCGAACGGCTGGAGAGCACCCACCGCGTCGAGGCCGCCCAGGCCGAACTCGCGGCGGAGCAGGCGGCGCTCGATGAGATCGCTGTCGTCCGCACCGCGCGACGTGAGGGGAGTGCCGCATGACCGGACTCGCGGCGGTGATCGCCCGCGTCGACGCGATCGAGACGCAGATCGTTTCGCTGGACCCGGCAGCACGTGCGGCGACCTCGGCCGCGGCAACCGCGACCGAGGCGACCGCCGAGACGTCGGCGGCGAGCGCCGCGACATTCGCAGGAGTGCTCGAGGCCGCGAAGTCGGTCGCGACCCCGGAGGCGCCCACGGCCGGTCAGAGTGCTCAGACGGCCACGGCGACTGCGCCGGCGGCGGGCGGCGCTGGCGCGGGGAGCGCCGAGGTCGTCTCGGCGCTGCAGACGCTGTTCTCGGCTTCTGCCACAGGCGCAGCCGGCTCGACGGCGTCGATGCAGAAGATCATCGAGCTGCTCGGATGACCGCGGTGGGACTGCTCGCGACGCCGGCGGGTGCACGAACCGGTGACACGGACACCGGGGCACGATCGTCGGCCGCCTCGGGGTCGCTGTTCGGCGATGCGCTCGTCGCCGCCGGCCGGGTGCTGGACAGCGCGGCGGATCAGGGCGCAGAGGCGTTCACCTCGGACGGACAGGGTGCGCCGGCTCCTGAGCGGCCGGCGTCATCCGACGACGTGAGTGCGGCAGAGGCGCCCATCACGGCCATGTCTCACCTCGTCGCGCAGCTCGCTCCAGCTGCCCCGGCATCGGCGTCGGCGCCCGTGCGAACAGGGCCGGAGACGACGACGGATACGACGACGCCAGAAGCGACGACGCGGGTTGCGACGACGCCGGAAGCGACGACGCCGGAGACGACGCCGGAGACGACGCCGGAGACGACGCCGGAAGCTGCGCTGCCGGCTGGGATCACCCCCGCCACCCCGGCCGCGCCCGCCGCATCGTCGAGCGAGCACGCTGCGGAGCTCTCCGCAGGCCCGGCCACGGCAGCCGTCGAGGCGAGCGCGACCACGACCTCGCAGACTGCCGCCGTGCCGGCTGCGGAGCGGACTCCGCCGACGGACGCCGCGTCGGCGTCGGCATCCGGATCCGGAGCGGCGAAAGGCGCTGACCAGGCGTCGTCCGTCGCCGGAGCGCGAGACGCTGTCCGCGTGCTCATGAAGACCTCGCCGAGCGACGCCCTCAGCGACGCGCCGGTGACGAGTCCGCAGGAGCCTGGCGAGGGTGACGCCGGCCCCGCGGCGCCCTCCGCTGTCGGTGTCGTTGCGGCTCCGCGATCCGAGGCCGTGCGGATCCCTGCGTCGTCGACCCCGATCGCGCCCGGCGTCGGCTCCTCCGCCCCTGCGCCTGTGATCGATGGCGCGGTGGAGTCGATTCCGGCGAGCGATACCGGCGATCCGGCGCAGGGCTCGCAGTCCGGATCGTCGGCGGCGTCCATGGCCGCGGTCTCGGCTCCGGCCGCGGCGACGGCCACCGCTGTGCCGTCGACCGAGGCGGTCTCGTCGACCAACCGCGCCGTCGCCGCGCAGGTCGCACCCGTGGTCGTGAGCATCGCCCAGCGCCCGATGGGCTCCCATCAGCTCACGATGACCGTGAACCCCGACAGCCTCGGACCCGTCACGGTGCGCGCGCACATCAGCGCGGCCGGCGACGTGCAGGTCGAGCTGACCGGAGCCACCGATGCGGGGCGCGACGCTCTGCGGACGATGCTCGTCGATCTTCGCCGTGACCTCGCCGCGGTGATGCCGCATGCCACTCTGAACGTCAACCACGGGGCCTCGGCCGACACCGCCGGAGACCGCGGCCAACAGGGTGCGGGCGATGCCGCACCACACGAGGGTTCCGGCGATCGCGGCACGCACCGCGGACGCTCTGACGAGCGCCGCGGGGCCGAGCAGAGCCCGGATCTTTCCCGCCTCATCCCGACGACCTCCACTGCCCTGTCGGGCACGGGGCTCGACACCTTCGCCTGAGAGGACGAACGAATGACCGTCGACGCAGTGACCGCACCGAGCTCCATCTACACCGGAGGAACCGCCGACCCCGCGGCCCGCAAGCAGGTGCTCGATGGCGAGGTGTTCCTCAAGCTCCTGGTGACCCAGCTGACGCACCAGGACCCCTCGAGTCCGATGGACACGAACGAGATGATCTCGCAGACCACCCAGCTCGCCATGATGGAGCAGCTGACGACGCTGGCCGACAACGGCGCCGAGGCCTTCGCGCTCAACATGCGTCAGGCCGCGAGCGCCCTCATCGGCCAGGAGGCGAGCTACAAGGACGCCGACGGCAAGACCGTCTCGGGCATCGTGACCAAGGTCTCGTTCGACGGGCCGATCCCACAGGTGACCATCGGCGACAAGACGGTGGCGCTCGACGTCATCACCGGAGTCACCGCCGCACCGACCCCCACCACACCGACCCCCACCTCACCGACCACCCCTGCTGCGCCCACCCCCGCCGCAGTCTGACCCCGTCTCACCCAGGAAGAGAGAATCCCCATGCTTCGCTCGCTCTACTCCGGAATCTCCGGTCTCCGCTCGCACCAGACCATGCTCGACGTCACGGGCAACAACATCGCCAACGTCAACAC
>JAZBLP010000101.1:0-10984 GCA_037033305.1 Actinomycetota bacterium
GCGGGTCAGCGGTTCTGCGCGAGCAGCTGGTCGCCCTGCTCCTGGGCATCCTTCAGCGCCTGCTCGGCCGAGATCTCGCCCGACAGGAATCGCTCGAGCGCGGGCACGAGAGCCTTGCCCTCGACGTCAGAGAAGCCCTGCACGTTGGGGCGCGTCTGCGCGTAGTTCATGGTCTCGATGAAGGCGGCGTAGTGCTCGTCCTCGGTGAAGTAGGGGTCGTTGGCGGCGTCGATGTTGGCAGGGATCCAGCCCGAGATCTCTCCGAAGGCGACGCCGTTCTCGGCCTCGGTCGTCCACCACTTCATGAACTCCCATGCGCCTTCGGCGTTCTTCGCGCCTTCGGGGATGACGAGTCCGAAGCCGCCCATGTAGGCGCCCTGGTCGCCGTTCGGGCCGGCCGGCGGCTGCACGACGCCGTACTCGAGGCCGTCGACCTGGTCGAGGGTCGACAGCGCCCAGGGGCCGTCGAGCTTCATCGCGGTGCGGCTCTCGGCGAAGGAGTCGCCGGTGTCGCCGAAGCCCTGCTCGTAGACGCCCGCGTCCAGCAGACTCTGCCAGAACTCCAGCACCTCGAGGCCCCCGGGGCTGTTGAACGCCGTCTTGGTCTCGTCGTCGTTGAGCAGCTGGCCGCCCGCCTGAGCGAGGTACATGTTGAACAGGCCGGGGTCGCTGAGGTCGAGGCCCGCCTGCTTCAGCTTGCCGCCCTCCTGCACCGTGAGGGCCTCGGCCGCCGTCTTCAGTTCGTCCCAGTTCGTGGGCGCGGTGACTCCGGCATCCGTCAGCAGCGTCTGGTTGAACAGCAACGACCGGTTGTCGACGAGCAGCGGCAGGCCGTAGAGCTCGCCGTCGACCTCCATCTCACCGAGCGCGGGCTGGTAGAAGATGCTCGTGTCGATGGCATCCTCTTCGACGAACTCGTCGATCGGGGCGAGTGCTCCCTTGGGGGCGTAGAGCGAGGTCTGATAGCGGTCCCACAGCACGACGTCGGGCACTTGGCCGCCGGCGAGCGAGGTCAGCAGCTTCTCTTCGACCAGCTCCTGGGGCACATACGAGACCTCGTAGTCGTCCTGCGACTCGTTGAATCGTTCGGCCTGGGCTTCGAGCTGGTCGACCTGGTCTCCCGACCACGACCCCCACATGACGACGGGTTCGGGTCCGTCGCCGGTGCCGCCCGCGTCGCCGCCCGAGGCGCAGCCAGCGACTGTCACGACGAGGGATGCCGTGGCGAACACGGTCAGGACTCTCAGGTGCTTCTTCATCGAAATCTCCTTGATGTGGTGGGTGTGATGCAGAGGGGAAAGAACAGGGGGGTCACTTCGAGCCGACGTGGGCGACGCCCTCGATGATGTAGCGCTGCGCGAAGAGGAACACGAGCAGCACGGGCAGGCTGGCGATCACGGTGCCGGCCATGAGGGGGCCGTAGGCCGTCTCGTAGTTGTTGACGAACGAGGCGAGGCCGACCTGGACGGTCATCATGTCCTGGCTGTTGAGCACGATGAGCGGCCACAGGAAGTTGTTCCAGCCGGCCTGGAAGCTGATGATGCCTAGTACCGCGAGGCCGGCCTTCGCGAGCGGGAAGTAGATGATCGCGAAGATGCGGAACTCGCTCGCGCCGTCGATGCGGGCGGCTTCACCGAGTTCGTCGGGCAGGGTCTCGAAGAACTGCTTCATGAAGAAGACCGCGAAGGCTCCGGCAGCACCGGGGATGATGACGGCCCAGTACGTGTTGATCAGACCGAGTCCGCCCTGGCCGAAGACGTCGTTGCCGCCGGCGAACGGGATCGATCGCAGGATCAGGAACGACGGGATCATCGTGATGATGCCGGGGATCATGAGCGACGACAGGAACACCGCGAAGACCGCCGCTCGTCCCTTGAACTGCAGCTTGGCGAGGGCGTAGCCGCCGAGGGCGCCGAAGAAGATGTTCGTCGCGGCGCCGCCGATGCCGAGCACGAGCGAGTTCACGAAATAGCGACCGAACGGCACCTCCTCGAATACCTGCAGGTAATTGTCGAGCGTGGCGTTCGCGGGAATGAGGTTGAGCGCGCCCGAGAGGATCTCCGTCGCCGGCTTGAGCGAGGTCGAGATCGTCCACACGAGAGGGGCGACGGTGACGACGCTGATCAGGATGACGCCGATGTACCAGCCGAGGGTGGCGAGACGCTTGCGGGTCGTCGGGCGGCGGCGCGAGGGCAGGGGTGGCGCCACGGGCGTGCCGGCGGCCAGAGCGGTCTCGATGGCGCGGCCACCGCTGAGCGTGTTCGTCATCAGACGCCCTTCCGGTTGGTGAGCTTCGCGTTCAGCAGCGAGAACACGAGGATGATCAGGAAGAGCACGAACGACAGGGCCGATGCGTATCCCATCTCGAGCGCGCCGAACCCCTTGTTGTAGATGTAATAGACCATCGTCACGGTCGAGTTGCCGGGCCCGCCCTTGGTCAGCACGTAGGCCTGGTCGAAGACCTGGAAGGCTCCGATGATGAGCAGGGTCGACACGAGGAACGTCGTGCGGGTCAGCGACGGCAGCGTCACGTAACGGAACTGCTGCCACGCGTTCGCACCGTCGAGACGTGCGGCTTCGTAGAGCTCGCCGGGCACCCCCTGGAGACCGCCGAGGAAGATGATCATGTTGGCGCCGAACCCGGCCCACACGCTCATCATGACGATCGCGATCATCGCCCACTGCGACTCGTAGAGCCACGCGGGCCCGTCGATCCCGAACCAGCTGAGCGCCACGTTGAGCAGGCCGTTCTGCGGGTTCAGCATCCAGAACCAGATCGTCGCGGTGGCGACGGTCGAGGCGACGACCGGGATGTAGAAGAGCGTGCGGAACAGCCGCACGGCGCGGTGGCGGCGGTTGAGCAACAGCGCGGTGCCGAGCGCGACCACGAGGCCCGCCGGCACGTAGAGCACCGTGTAGTAGGCGGTGTTGCGGAGGGCGATCCAGAAGAACGGGTCGACCGCGATGTCGAGATAGTTCTGGATGCCGAGCCACTCGAAGTCGCCGACGATCGCGTAGTCAGTGAGGCTCAGCACGAGCGCGATGACGATCGGCAGCGCCATGAAGACGACGAAGAGCACGCCGGGCACGAGCAGGAACAGCCACGCGTTCCAGGTCATCTGCTTCGCGCTGGGGTTGCGTGACGCCCGCGGAGTGCGGGGGATCTGCGCTGCCGGCCGGGTGTCGTCGACGGATGCCGGAGCAGTCGTGGTCGGGGCGCTCATACCGGTCGCGCTTCCGTGAGGGGCTCGCGGCGCGCGGGCTCTCGGCGGGGGCTCGCCAGTCCGGTCAGGTCGAGCACCAGCTCGCAGAACATCGCGTTCGCCCACGAGAACCACTCACGCGTGAACACCGTCGGATCCGTGACGAGGAACGACTCGTGCACGAGGCCGGTGCCGGCATCGGTCTCGAGGAGCAGCCGCAGGATGCGCTCCTTCTCGGCCCGGTCGTCGGTGGTGAGGGCTTCGATGCAGAGCCCGATCGGCCACACGTGGTCGACCGGGGTGTGCGGGCTGCCTAGTCCGCTCGAGTCGGTGCCCGTGGCGAGGGTCCCGGTGAAGTACGTGGGGTTCGCCGAGCTGAGGATGAAATCGCGGGTCGCGAGGTAGAGCGGGTCGTCGGTTCGGCACCACCCGATCAGCGGCAGCGAGAGCAGACTCGGCACGTTCGCGTCGTCGAGGAGCAGGATGCCGCCGCGGCCGTCGACCTCGTAGGCGTAGACGTGATCGCCGGATGGGCTCGTGACGACCGTGTGCTCGGCGATGCCCCGTTCGATGTCGGCGCGCAGGTCGCGAGCGCTCGCCGCAAGCTCGGGGTCGCCCAGCACCTCGTCGGCGATGGCCTCGATGTGCCCCAGCTCGACCGCGGCGAACATGTTGCCTGGCACGTTATAGCCGTATTCGCACGCGTCGTCGCTAGGGCGGAACGCCGACCACGTGAGACCGGTCGGCGCCGTCTCGCTGCCGCGTCCCTCGCGCACGAGCGTGTCGGTCGAGGGGCAGTCGAAGCGCTCGAAGCGGTAGGTCGACCGGGCCTCGTGATCCTGCTCGATGCGCCACAGCTCGATGATCGTGCGGGCGGCGCGGGCGAACGAGTCGCCGAGGTGGTCGGTGCGGCCGGTCGCCGCCCAGAGGTCGTGGGCGAGCTGCACGGGATAGCAGAGAGAGTCGACCTCGTACTTGCGCTCCCAGATCCACGGCGACTGCTCGGTGAGGTCGCTCTGGTGCCCGCTGCCGTCGGGCGCCGCATTGAACGCGTTCGCATAGGGGTCGAGCAGCACGTACTCGATCTGCCGACGCGAGACCGCGGCGACCATGTCGCTGATCGTCTCGTCCTCGGCGGCGAAGTGCAGGTAGGGGCCGAGCTGGGCGGTCGAATCGCGCAGCCACATCGCGGGGATGTCGCCCGTCAGCATGAAGAGCGTGCCGTCGGGCATCTCGCGCAGGGTCGTGCCGAGCGTGTTCTCGAAGCAGCGCTCGAACATGGCCGCTGTCGCCTCGTCGGTGCGCGCTCGCACGCGCTCTGCGACGGAGTGGATGAAGTCCGAATGGGTCTGAGCCACGATGCTCCTCGGTGAACCTGAGGCCGCCCCGCTCTGGGCGACATCGCCGAGTGTAGCCCGGAATGCAGATTAAATCTATTTATATCTTTAGGTATGTCGAGGGACCGCGGGATTGCGCGGGTGGCGCGGGGAATGCGGGCCGTGGATGGCCTCCCCGCGCCGGAATAAGTATATGTATTCGAACGCTACGGGCGAAGGTGGCGGGCGCCGGCCTGACTGTGGTTACGCGGCGCCCGCGTCGGCGCGCTCCCGCTCGCGCAGCGCGGCCGCGATCCGTTCGACAGCCTCGACCAGCACCGGTCGCGGCATCGCGAAGACGAAGCGGGTGTACCCGATGGCCGCCACGCCGCACGCGGCCCCGTCCGTCATCGCGACCCCCGCCTGCTCGCGGAACCATTCGCCGAGGTCCCCGGTGAGTCCGGTCTCGCGGAAGTCGAGCAGCGCGATGTAGCTGCCTTCGGGCACGATCATCCGCACCCCGGGCAGCTTCTCGTCGACGAGCTGCGCCAGCATCCTTCGGTTGCCGTCGAGGTACTCGACCACGTCTGCGAGCCACTCGCGTCCGCCGGTGTAGGCGGCGATGTTCGCGATGACGCCGAGGGTCGACGTGCCGTGTCCAGCCCAGAAGCCGAGTCGTTCCCAGAGCTCGGCGTCGGCGTCGTTCGACAGGATCACCTGCGCGCACTTGAGGCCCGCGAGGTTCCAGGCCTTCGAGGCGGAGGTCGCGGTGAACGTGTGGGCCGCCGCGGCATCCGACACCGAGGCATAGGGAATGTGCCGAGCCGGGGCGTAGACGATCGGCGCATGGATCTCGTCGGCGAACACGCGTCCGCCGGCATCCGTCACGACGTCGGTGATCGCGAGCAGCTCGTCGCGAGTCGCCACGGTGCCGAGCGGGTTGTGAGGGTTGCAGAGCACCAGCATCTCGCCGCCGTCGCGGAACGCCTGGGCGACGGCATCCAGGTCCATGACCCAGCGTCCGTCGACCTCCTTGCTCGGGACCTCGATGACGCGGCGGTCGCGCATCGGCGGCACCATGAGGAACGGCATGTATGCGGGGGTCGGCACGATCACAGCCGAGCCCGGCGTCGTGAAGTGCTCGATCGCCAGCTCGAACGCGGCGATGACATCGGGCACGTGGTGCACGCGATCCGCCGGGATCTCCCACCCATACGAGTCCGCGTACCACTGGGCCGTCGCCTCCGACAGATCCTTCGCGAGCTTCTCGGGCAGATACCCCGTGACCCCGAGGTCGAGCGCATCCCTGACCGCGCTGTTGATCGCCGGGGCGACACCGAAGTCCATCTCGGCGACGAACGCGCCGATGGTGTCGGGGAACGCGGTCCATTTGACGCTTCCCGCTGCGCGCAGGTCGTCTTGCGTGATCAGGTCGAATGCGGGGGAAGTCATGGATCAATCCTTCCATCCGTCGACCGCACCGGGCCCGGTCCGGCGGCCTGGCGCCGGACACATCCGCGGATGCCGGGCGCCGCACAGCTTTCGCGGAAGCCGAGGGGCCAGACACACCTGCATGTCCGGATGACGGATGCATGCCGAGACCGCCGTATCCGGCCTGCATCCGTCATCCGAACCTGCATTCGCCGCCGGCGAGCTGAACGCTCCTGACGGATTCTCGCGTGCGGGGCCAGTTCCGCATCCGAGACCGCCCCTACAGGTGCACAAGTGGCCCCGCACGCGGGCGCACCACCCCGCAATCCCATTGAGCACCATCGGCACCCGTGCCAGGATTGCCCCGACTCGCTCGCGGTATCGCGGGCGGACTGTGACGAAGGGATTCTCATGCAGCTGGCGATGATCGGACTCGGCCGGATGGGTGCCAATATCGTGCGCCGCCTCATGCGCGACGGGCACGAGTGCGTGGTCTATGACGTGAACGCGGATGCCGTGCAGGCGCTGGTCGCCGAAGGTGCGACGGGTGCCGACAGCATGGCCGACCTGGCGTCGAAGCTCGAGGCGCCGCGAGCCGTGTGGATGATGGTGCCCGCGTCGCTCACGGGCATGGTGGCCGACCAGGTCGCGGGGGTGCTCGACGAGGGCGACATCCTGATCGACGGCGGCAACTCGAACTACCGCGACGACGTGCGCCGGGCGAAGGCGTTCCGCGAGCGCGGCATCCACTATGTCGATGTCGGCACAAGCGGCGGCGTGTTCGGACTCGACCGCGGATACTGCCTGATGGTCGGCGGTCCGGACGAGGCCGTGCAGCGCATCGAGCCGGTGCTGAAGACGATCTCTCCGGGTGTCGGCGAGATCGAGCGCACCCCGGGTCGCACCGGAGACCTGACCCCCGAGGAGCAGGGCTATCTGCACTGCGGTCCGACTGGCGCCGGGCACTTCGTGAAGATGGTCCACAACGGCATCGAATACGGCATCATGGCGTCGATCGCCGAAGGGCTCAACCTGCTGCACAACGCGGATGCCGGCGTGCGCGAGGCCGAGCACTCGGCCGAGATCGCCCCGCTGGAAGAGCCCGAGTTCTACCAGTTCCCCATCGACACGTCGAAGGTCGCGGAGCTGTGGCGCCGCGGATCGGTCATCTCCTCGTGGCTGCTCGACCTGACCGCTGCCGCGCTCGCCGACAACCCGACGCTCGACGGTCTCGCGGGCCGGGTCTCCGACTCGGGTGAGGGCCGCTGGACGGTCAAGGCGGCCGTCGACGTGGGAGTGCCGGTGCCGGTGCTCGCGGCATCCTTGTTCGAACGCTTCGCCTCGCGCGATGAGGACAAGTTCGCCAACCAGGTGCTGTCGGCGATGCGTCTGCAGTTCGGCGGACATCAGGAACTGCCGGCCGGTGACGTGCTCGAGGCGGGATCGCGCAAGGCGGATTCCGACACGGCCTGATCCTGCCGGTGCTCCCGTCTGTCGGGGCAGGTGCGAAAGTGGCCCCCTAGAGAAAGGAACGCGCATGACCTCGATCCCTCTGACCCGGCCGGCGGATCCCGGTGATGCCGCCACCGTCGCGAAGCTCCTGCACGCGTTCAACACAGAGTTCGACACCGCGAGTCCGGGCATCGACGTCCTCGCGCACCGTCTGACCGTCCTGCTCGCCCAGCCGATGACGTTCGCGATCCTCGGCGGCTCCCCTGCCGTCGGGGTCGCGCTCGTGACGCTCCGCGCGAACGTCTGGTCGGATGGGCCGATCGCGCTGCTCGATGAGATGTACGTCGCACCCGCCCACCGCCGAACCGGCATCGGATCGAAGATCCTCGAGCATGTGGTCGGCACGTGTCGTGAGCGGGGCGTCTCGGAGATCGAGATCAACGTCGACGAGTCGGATGCCGATGCCATGCGCTTCTACGAGAGCCACGGTTTCACCAACGGCGACCCCGAGACCGGCGAGAAGGCCTACTACTTCGTCCGCTCGCTCTGAGTCGCCGCGGCCCCGCTCCCGGAACCCGGAACCCCTGACGAGTCAGACGAGCGCGGCATCCACCCGGTGATGGTTGCCGGCGTGCACGAGGGCGTCGATCCGGCGCTCGATGGCGTTGAACTCCGGGGAGTTCACGTCGCGCTCGCCGGGGAGGTCGACGGTGACGATCTCCCGCACGTGCCCCGAGATGCCGTGGGCCGTGCCGCCCGCCATGACGAGCACGCGGTCGCCGAGGTAGACCGCCTCCTCGATGCTGTGCGTCACGAACAGCACGGTGATGCCGGCATCCCGCTGGATGCGCTGCAGCTCGTGCTGCATCTCGGTGCGCGTGAGCGCGTCGAGAGCGCCGAACGGCTCGTCCATCAGCATCACCGACGGAGTGTTCGCGAGCAGTCGCGCGATCGCGACGCGCTGCTGCATGCCGCCCGAGAGCTGGTGCGGGAACGATGTCGCGACGCGAGTGAGTCCGACGGAGTCCAGCGCCGCGGTGGCACGCTCCTTCACGACCGCGCGGGGGAGGCGGGCCTGTCGAGGGCCGTACTCGATGTTCTCGCGCACGGTCAGCCAGGGGAACAGCCCGTAGTCCTGGAAGACGACGCCACGGTCGGGACCGGGGCCCGTGACCTCGGTGCCTGCGACGGTGAGGGAGCCCTCGGTGATCGTCTCGAAGCCCGCGACCATGCGCAGGAGCGTCGACTTGCCGCATCCGGAGGCGCCGACGATGCAGACCACCTCGCCTGCTGCGACGGTGATGTCGACGCCCTCGACGGCGGCGATCGGCGAGCCGGGGTATCGCTTGCCCACGCCGTTCATGACGATGTCGGCGGCGTGCTGGGGAGGGATGCTCATGCGCTCTCTCATTTCTGGATCGGACGGCGCCCGAAGGCGATGGCGAAGATGAGCGTGAGCAGACGGTCGGTGATGAAACCGGCCAGGCCGATGACGACCATGCCCACGATGATGAGGTCGGTGCGCGACTGCTCCCTGGCCTGGGTGATGAGCGCGCCGAGGCCCGTGCTGATCCCCACGGTCTCGCCGACGACGAGGATCACCCACGAGAGCCCCATCGCGATGCGCATGCCGCTGATGATCTGGGGAGCGGCAGCCGGGATGACGACCTTGTAGAGCGACTGGAGGCGGGGTGTTCCCAGCATCGCGGCGGCTTCGAGAAGACGCCCCGGCACCTGGTGGACTCCGCTGATGGTGTTCAGCAGGATCGGGAACACCGCGGCGATGAACACGAGGAACACGGTCGAGCGGTCGCCGAAGCCGATGATCAGCAGCGTCAGCGGCGCCCAGGCGGTCACGGGGATGGGCCGGACGAGGTTGATCGTCGGCTCCAGCATCCGGAACAGCAGCGTCGAGCGGCCCATCAGCACGCCGAGCGGCACGGCGACGGCGACCGCCAGGCCGAAGCCCTGCACCACGCGCAGTGCCGAGGCGCCCAGGTGACCCCAGAGCGTGCCGCTGAACGAGTCGTCGTAGATGCCGCCGAAGGCGAAGTCCGCACCCCGCACGGCGACCTCCCCGGGAGTGGGCAGGAACGTCATCTTGATGTCGAACGGCAGCGTCCAGGCGTTCTGGACGCCCAGGTGCCAGCCGATCAGGATGAGTATCGGAACGGGAAGGGCGATGGCCCATCCGAGTCGAAGGCGGCGGCGCGGCCGGGCGGAGCGGATGCCGTCGGGCTGCGTCTCGGTGTCCTCGACGCCCTGAGGCGGATCGGCGAGTGCGGTGGTCGTCATGGTCACTCCGTCCGCGCGGTCTCGACGAAGCTGACGTCGGTGAGGAGGTCCTGGTCGACCTCGGCGGAGACCTGGTCGAAGGCGAGCATCTCGTCGCTCATCGCTGCCAGCGTCGAGAGGTAGTCGGCGTCGAGATCCCAGCGGGGCCAGATGTTCTCGATCGCGAGGTCGACGATCGCGGGGTTCAGGGCGAACTCCTCGACGAGGCCGTCGGCCCAGGCCGCGGTGTCGTCGGCCATGTGCTCGACCGCTGCGATGTGGGTGTCGACGACGGCCTGCACGAGCTCGGGGTCCGACTCGATGAGGCTGTTGCTCGTGGCCAGCACGATGTTCGTCTGCCCGATCGGGGTGTCGTAGGCCGACATCAGCTCGTGAGCACCGCCCTCGATCGCGATCGACGGGCCCACCTCGGCGGAGATGAACGCGTCGATCTGTCCGGAGGCGAAGGCGGTGGCCATGTCGGCGAAGGGCAGGTTGACGAGCTCGACATCGCTCGCGGGGTCGATGCCCTGTGCCTCGAGCGTGCGCTTGAGCAGGATCTCCTGGGTGGCGCCCATCGGGAATCCGACCTTCGCACCCTTGAGGTCGTCCGGGGTCGCGATGTCCTCCGTGGCGACGATGCGCGTGCCGCCGTCGGCGGCTGCGGCGACGATGCGCACGTCCTGCTGCTGCGAGACGCCGGCGATGACCGATGCGGCACCCGTCACCCCGAAGTCGACGGACCCCGAGACGATCGCGTTCTTGATGTCGCTGGAGGTGTCGAAGAGCACGATCTCGACGTCGATGCCCTCTTCGGCGACCTCCTCATAGAAGAAGGGGCTGAACAGGTGGGGCTGCGCACGCAGCGTTCCGATGGTGATGGACTGCCCGGCCTCACCGCTCTCGGAGTCGGCGGACGAGGACGACGCGGAGCAGCCGGTGAGCACGAGCGCGGCGGCGGCGAGGGAGGCGACGGCGAGCGAGGCGGCGGGGAGGGGACGGCGGGAGGAAGCGCGGAAGGTCATGTGTTCTCCTGGTGGGGGCGGGTCAGGCGGTCGGGGCAGGGGTCAGGCGGTCGCGGAGACGACGGATGCTGCGCGGTAGGCCCGCCAGCCGCCGAAGTCGGTGATGTCTCGTTCGGTGAGGTCGACGGATGCGGTGAAGCCGAGCACCGATGAGCCGTCGGAGAGCTCGATCTCACCGAGCGCGAGAGGAGCAGCGATGCTGCGCAGCAGCGTCGACAGGGCGAGGGGCGACAGGCGCCACAGCTCGCCGGGGAGCTCTGCGCCCTCGGTCGAGCGGATGACC
>JAZBLP010000102.1:0-10872 GCA_037033305.1 Actinomycetota bacterium
AAGAGGTCTTCGTCAAGGTCATCGACATCGACCTCGAGCGTCGCCGCATCTCGCTCTCGCTGAAGCAGGCGAACGAGGCAGTCGACGTCAACGGCACCGAGTTCGACCCGGCGCTCTACGGCATGCTCGCCGAGTACGACGAGGCCGGCGAGTACAAGTACCCGGAGGGCTTCGACCCCGAGACCGGTGCGTGGAAGGAAGGCTTCGACACCCAGCGCGAGGCATGGGAGCAGGAGTACGCTGCAGCCCAGGCTCGCTGGGAGGCGCACAAGGCTCAGGTTGCCAAGGCAGCCGAGGCCGAGGCGGCCGCTGGCGACGACTTCGGTGGACAGGTCTTCTCGAGCGAGGCCGCAGGCGCGGGCACGCTCGCTGACGACGAGGCACTCGCGGCTCTCCGCGAGAAGCTGTCGGGCGGCAACGCTTAAGCATCACGCTCTGAACGGGCCGCCATCCTTCGGGATGGCGGCCCGTTTCACGTATCCGCTCGTGCTCAGGAGGCACGGAGGGGCTACGTGACCGAACATTACGTCTGCATTCGTCACATGTCAGCGGGTTGGACAGCATGGGCCTATGACCACTCTGCTCTCCGCGTCGTCCACGGCACGCGGCCCGGCGATCGCCGGCACCGCCCAGCCCGTGCGCCTGCACGGGGTGCAACGGAGCTTCCCCGTCGCCCGCGGTCGGCGCGACGTTCTCCGTAGGGTCGACGTCGAGGTCGCAGCCGGCGAGATCGTCGCGATCGTCGGACCCTCCGGATGCGGCAAGTCCACGCTTCTGCGTCTGGTCGGCGGCTTGGATGCGCCGACGAGCGGCAGCATCCTGCTCGATGACTCCGGCGTGGCCGATGCCGACGAGCGCACCGCGATCGCCTTCCAGGAGCCTCGGCTCCTGCCATGGCGGAGCATCGCGCAGAACGTCGAGCTCGGGCTGCCCCGCGGCACCGCTCGACGCGAAGGGCGTGCACGAGTGCGCGAGCTGCTCGAGCTCGTCGGTCTCGAGCAGGCCGCAGACCAGCGTCCGCGTGAGGTGTCGGGGGGAATGGCGCAGCGCGCCTCCCTCGCCCGCGCACTCGCACGCAACCCCGGAGTCCTCCTGCTCGATGAGCCCTTCGGTGCCCTCGACGCCCTCACCCGACTGCGGATGCACGATCTGCTCCTCAAGATCCATGCGGCCGAGCCGACCACGATCCTCCTCGTGACGCACGACGTCGAAGAGGCCCTCTATCTCGCCGACCGTGTGCTGCTGCTGCGCACGCTCGGTGATGCCGACACGGAAGAGCCGTCCATCGTGCGCGCGATCGCCGTGCCGGGCATCCGACCCCGAGACCGCGCCGATCGCGGTCTCGCCGACCTCCGTGCCGAGCTCCTCGAAGGACTCGGCGTGGACACCCACCACCGCACCGCCGCCGAGGAGACCCGATGAGCACCATCACCCGACGAATCATCCCCACGATCGCGATCGCAGGGACCATGATGCTCGTCGCCACCGGCTGCGTCGCCGGCGAGAACGCGACTGCGTCGGACTCGGCGTCCGACGACGCGGCGACCGCGGGGGAATGGTCGGCGGACACGCTGTCCATCGACTTCGCGACCTACAACCCCCTCAGCCTCGTGCTGCGCGACCAGGGAATCCTCGAGGAGATCCTCGGCGATGACGTCGAGGTCGAGTGGGTGCAGTCCGCCGGGTCCAACAAGGCGAACGAGCTGTTGCGCTCCGGCTCGATCGATGTCGGCTCGACGGCGGGCTCGGCCGCGCTCTTCGCCCGCTCGAACGGCTCACCGATTCAGGTCATCGACATCTTCTCGCAGCCCGAATGGTCGGCGATCGTCGTCGGCCCCGACAGCGACATCGCCTCGGTCGAGGATCTGGCGGGCAAGTCGGTCGCCGCGACGAAGGGAACGGACCCCTATTTCTTCCTGCTCCAGTCCCTCGAGGAAGCAGGGCTCTCTGTCGACGACGTGGAGGTCCAGAACCTCCAGCACGCCGACGGTCGTGCTGCTCTCGACAGCGGCTCGGTAGACGCCTGGGCGGGCCTCGACCCCATCATGGCCGCGGCCGAGGCGGAATCAGGCGACGAGCTCATCTACCGCAACGTGGACTTCAACACCTACGGATTCCTCAACGCCACGGAGGACTTCATCGAGAACCACGCAGACCTCGCGCAGGCCGTGGTGGACGCCTACGAGCAGGCGCGCGAGTGGGCGCTCGAGAACCCCGACGAGACGGCCGCGCTGCTGGCCGAGGTCGCAGGGATCGACCCGGCGGTCGCCTCGACCGTGATCGAGGAGCGGTCGAACCTCGACGTCAGCGGCATTCCCGGAGACGACCAGATCGCCGTGCTCGAGAAGATCGCACCGGTGCTCGTCGAATCCGGAGATGTCCAGGGTGGCGAGGCCTCGGTCGAGAAGGCGCTCGACTCGATCGTGAACGCCACCTTCGCCGAGAAGGCGGTCGGCGGCGAGTGAGCCTTCCCGACCAGCGCGTGGTGGTGCCCGCGGACGCACGGGAGGCGCTCGACGCCGCTCGTGGCGTCCGGCGGCACGCCGAGGTGGGCGCGCGGCATGCGTGGGACCGTCCGGTGGTGCGCGTCCTCGGCGGATTCCTGCTGCCCGCCCTCATCATCGTCGCCTGGCAGGTCGTGACGACCACCGGACTCGTCGCGCCCTACCTCCTCCCGTCTCCCCAGTCCGTCCTCGCCGCCGGCGTGGAGCTGGCCGAGCGCGGTCTGCTCTGGACACACATCGCGATCTCGGTGCAGCGCGTGCTGCTCGGCTTCGCGATCGGATCCGTGATCGGACTCGCGATCGCGGGGATCGTCGGGCTCTCGAAGATCGGCGATGTACTGCTCAGCCCCACGCTCTCGGCTGTCCGTGCGGTCCCGTCTCTGGCCTGGGTGCCGCTCCTGATCCTCTGGATGCAGATCGGCGAGGAGTCCAAGGTGACACTGATCGCCATCGGGGCGTTCTTCCCGGTCTACACGACCGTCGCATCGGCGCTTCGACACGTCGATCCCCAGCTCGTCGAGGCAGGACGCTCATTCAGCCTCAGAGGCTGGTCGCTGTTCCGCACCGTCCAGCTGCCCGCCGTCGTGCCGTCGGTGGTCGCAGGCCTCCGTCTCGCGCTCGCACAGGCCTGGCTGTTCCTCGTCGCCGCTGAGCTGATCGCCTCGTCGATGGGACTCGGATTCCTGCTCACGGATTCGCAGAACAGCGGACGCGTCGACAGGATCATCCTGTCGATCGTCCTGTTGGCGCTTCTCGGCACGATCACCAACGCCCTTCTCGTGCTGGTCGAGAAGTATCTGCTCCGACGGTGGGTGTGACCGTGACGGAAGCACGTCTGCACGAGACCCGCACGTACCCGGCGCCCGCAGGCCTCGCCGCGACGGCGAACGTGACCGCCGAGGCATACGCGCGCGCGGCGTCGGATCCGACCCTCTTCTGGGAGCAGGCGGCGGAACGGCTCGACTGGGCCGAGCCCTGGCACACGGCTCACGAATGGGATGCGCCCGTGGGCGATGCGGTGCCTGCCGCACGATGGTTCGTCGGCGGACGGCTCAACGTCGCGTACAACTGCGTCGACCGCCACGTCGAGGCCGGCCGGGGTGAGAAGGTCGCGCTGCACTTCGAGGGCGAGCCGGGCGATCGCATCGCCGTGACGTACTCCGACCTCCAGGACAGGGTGTCGCGCGCGGCCAACGGGCTCATCGCGCTCGGCATCCGTCCGGGTGACCGGGTGGTCGTCTACCTCCCGGTGCTGATCGAGACGGTCGTGATCACGCTCGCCTGCGCACGCATCGGTGCCGTGCACTCACTCGTGTTCGGCGGGTTCTCGGCCGAGGCGGTGCGGTTCCGGCTCGCGGACACCGGGGCGAAGCTCCTCGTGACGAGCGACGGTCAGTTCCGCCGTGGCACCGCCACCGAGGTCAAGTCGACGGCCGACGTCGCCGCTGCGGATCTGCCCGACCTCGAGCACGTCCTCGTGCTCCGGCGCACCGGTCAGGATGTTCCCTGGACCGAAGGACGCGACGTCTGGTGGCACGATGTCGTCGACACCGCCTCCTCTCGGCATGAGCCCGAGGCGTTCGATGCCGAGCATCCGCTCTTCATCATCTACACGTCGGGCACCACGGGGAAGCCGAAGGGCCTCGTGCACACCTCCGGCGGGTACCTCACGCATGCGAGCTGGGCGCATTGGGCCCATTTCGACGCGAAACCCGACGACGTGCACTGGTGCACGGCGGATCTCGCATGGGTCACCGCCCACACGTACGAGATCTACGGTCCGCTCTCGAACGGCCTGACGCAGGTCATCTACGAGGGGACCCCGGATGCGCCGAACCGGGAGCGGCACCTCGAGATCATCGAGCGCTACGGCGTGACCGTCTACTACACCGCGCCCACGCTCATCCGCACCTTCATGACCTGGTTCGGCGCAGAGCTGCCGCGGGGTCACGATCTCTCGACGCTGCGTCTGCTCGGCACGGTCGGGGAGGCGATCAACCCCGAAGCCTGGATCTGGTTCCGCCGCAACTTCGGGCGCGACGAGCTACCGGTGGTCGACACCTGGTGGCAGTCCGAGACCGGGGCGGCGATGATCGCCCCGCTCCCCGGCGTCACGACGCTCAAGCCCGGATCGGCATCCGTGCCGCTGCCCGGCATCGATGCGACCGTGGTCGATGCGAACGGCGATGAACTGGCGCCGGGGCGATCCGGCACGCTCGTCGTCCGGCGGCCGTGGCCGGGAATGGCGCGCACCGTGTGGGGAAACCCCCAGCGCTACCGCGATGCGTACTGGTCGGCCTATGCCGGACACGGCGAGCACGGCGGCTACTACGTCGCCGGTGACGGGGCGACACGCGATGCCGACGGGTACATCTGGATCCTCGGCCGCCTCGACGACGTGGTGAACGTGTCGGGCCACAGGCTCTCGACCATCGAGATCGAATCGGCGCTCGTGGCGCACGACACGGTGGGGGAGGCGGGCACGGCAGGAGTTGCCGACCCGGTCACGGGACAGGCGGTGGTCGCATTCGTCACGGCGTCAGGACGCGCGGAGGTCTCGACGTCGCAGCTGCGGGGCCAGGTCGCCACGGCGATCGGACCTGTCGCCAAGCCGAAGCACATCGTCGTGGTGCCCGACCTGCCCAAGACCCGGTCCGGCAAGATCATGCGACGACTGCTCGCTCAACTGTGGGAGGCCGAGCAGGACCGGCGCGCGGGGCGCGCACCCGCCCCGCTCGGGGACACGACATCGCTCCAGAATCCGTGGGCCGTCGACGATATCGCCGCCGTGCTCGAGAACGCTGAACTGAGGACATCATGACGGAAGAACATCGCTTCGGGTTTCGGACGAGGGCGCTCCATGCGGGCGGCACTCCCGACGCCGCCACCGGCGCCCGCGCCGTGCCGATCTACCAGACGACGTCGTTCGTGTTCGAGGATGCGACGGATGCCGGCAACCTCTTCGCGCTGCAGAAGTACGGCAACATCTACTCCCGCATCGGCAATCCCACCGTGGCCGCGCTCGAGGAGCGTCTGGCCTCGCTGGAAGGGGGCATCGGCGCCGTAGCGACCGCATCGGGCATGAGCGCGGAGTTCATCACGTTCGCCGCACTCGTCGGAGCCGGGGACCACGTGGTGGCCTCCGCGCAGCTGTACGGCGGCACGGTCACACAGCTCGACGTGACCCTCCGCCGATTCGGCGTCGAGACGACCTTCGTGGCCTCCACGGATCCGGCCGACTACGCCGCGGCGATCCGTCCCGAGACCAAGGTCGTGTACGTGGAGATGATCGGCAACCCCTCGGGTGAGATCGCCGACATCGAAGGGCTGGCAGAGGTCGCGCATGCCGCCGGTGTGCCGCTCGTCGTCGACGCGACGCTCGCCACGCCGTACCTCGCGCGGCCGCTCGAGCACGGCGCCGACATCGTCATCCATTCGGTGACGAAGTTCCTCGGCGGTCACGGGACGACGCTCGGCGGCGTCGTGATCGAGAAGGGCACCTTCGACTGGGGCAACGGGCGGTTCCCGCAGATGACGGAGCCCGTCGAGTCTTACGGCGGGATCAAGTGGTGGGACAACTTCGGCGAGTACGGGTTCCTCACCAAGCTCCGCACCGAGCAGCTGCGCGACATCGGGCCGGCGCTGAGCCCGCAGTCGGCCTTCAACCTGCTGCAGGGAGTCGAGACGCTTCCGCAGCGCATCGACGCACATCTCGCCAACGCGCGCATCGTGGCCGACTGGCTGGCCTCTGACCCCCGCGTGGAATATGTGACCTGGGCGGGGCTGGAGGGGCATCCGCATCATGAGCGCGCCGCGAAGTACCTGCCGCTCGGGCCCGGGTCGGTGTTCGCCTTCGGTGTCAAGGCCGAAGACGGTCGCGCGGCGGGGGAGACGCTGATCGAGAACCTCCAGCTGGCATCGCACCTCGCGAACATCGGCGACGCGCGCACGCTCGTCATCCATCCTGCGTCGACCACTCATCGCCAGCTCACGGAGCCTCAGCTCGTGGCGGCAGGGGTCCGCCCCGACCTCATCCGGATCTCGGTGGGCCTCGAGGACGCGGACGACATCATCTGGGACCTGGACCAGGCGCTCAGCACGGCGACGGGAGCGAACCGATGAGCGAGACGAACATCGCGGGAACGGACGCGTGCGCTCTCCCTGTTCCTCAGGATGCGGCGGCATGCGCGCTTCCCGGGGCGGCACCGTTGCATCCGGATCGCACCTGGGAGGGCCCGAGTCAGCAGCAGCGCTTCGGCATCGTCCGTCGCGCGAAGTCCGTCGCGATCGTCGGCGCATCGAACAACCCCGCCCGCGCGTCGTACTTCGTCGCGACCTATCTGCTCTCGAGCACCGCGTACGACGTCTACCTCGTCAACCCGCGCGAGTCTGAGATCCTCGGTCAGCCGGTGTACGCCTCGCTGGCCGATCTGCCCGTGGTCCCGGACATCGTCGACGTCTTCCGGCGCCATGACGACCTGCCAGGCGTGGCACAGGAGGCGATCGATGTCGGTGCGCAGACCCTGTGGCTGCAGCTGGGGTCCTGGAACGAGGATGCTGCTGCGATCGCCGAGGGTGCGGGTCTCTCCGTGGTGATGGATCGGTGCATCAAGATCGAGCACGCGCGGTTCCACGGCGGCCTCCACCTCGCCGGATTCGACACGGGCGTCATCAGCTCGCGACGGCAGCTGCTCGGGCGCTGAGCGCGACAGGTTCGAAGCCTAGACTGGCCGCATGGCTCTCATCGCGCTCACCGGCGGCATCGCCTCCGGGAAGTCGACCATCGCACGACGGCTGGCGGAGAGGGGAGCAGTCGTCGTCGACGCCGACCAGATCGTCCGCGATGTGCAGGCTCCCGGAACGCCGGTGCTCGCAGCCATCGCTGAGACGTTCGGTGCTGAGGTCATCGCCGCCGACGGATCCCTCGACCGCGCTGCCCTCGGCGCGAAGGTCTTCGGAGATGCCGAGCAGCTGGCCCAGCTGAATGCGATCGTGCACCCCGCGGTCCGCGCCGAGTCGCAGCGCCGGTTCGATGAGGCGACATCCGCAGACCCTGCGACGGTCGTCGTGTACGACGTGCCGCTCCTGGTCGAAGCGCGCGTCGACGATCCGTGGGACCTGATCGTCGTCGCGCACGCGCCCGTGGACGAGCGAAGGCGTCGGCTCGTGGGGATCCGCGGGATGTCGGAGCAGGCGGCACAGGAGCGCATCGACGCGCAGGTCTCCGATGAGCGCCGCCTGGCGATCGCCGACGTGGTCATCGACACGTCGGGATCGCTGGAGCAGACGCTGGCGCAGACGGATGAACTCTGGGAGCGGATCACCACGTCGTGACCTTCACCGGTCACGCCCCCGGATCACCCGCATACCGACGCCTGATCGTCGGTCTGTTCTTCGCGGGTATCGCGACCTTCGCGCAGCTCTATTCGCCCCAGGCGGTGCTGCCGCAGCTGTCGACCGCTCTCGGGATCTCGCCGGCGAGTGCCGCGCTCAGCGTGTCGGCGGCGACGCTCGGGCTGGCTGCTGCCGTCATCCCCTGGTCGATGGTGGCTGACCGCATCGGACGGGTGCAGGCGATGGCGATCGGGGTGCTCACTGCGACCGCGCTGGGACTCCTGGCCCCGCTCAGCGCGGGGATGGAGATGCTGCTGACGGTGCGTCTGCTCGAGGGAGTCGCCCTGGGGGCAGTGCCCGCCGTCGCACTCGCCTACCTGAGTGAAGAGGTCAGCCCGCGAAACGCGGCCGCCGCCGCGGGGAGTTACATCGCGGGAACGACGGTGGGCGGGCTGCTCGGCCGGATCGTGTCCGGCATCGTCGGCGAGCAGGCGGGGTGGCGGGCGGGCATGTGGACGGTCGCAGGGCTGTGCGCGCTGGCGGCCGTGCTGTTCCTCTGGCTGACGCCGAAGGCGCAGGGTTTCGTTCCGGGACGATTCCGCGCCGACGCCGGGCCGGGGATGTTCACGCGTCTGCTGGCACCGCTCCGCTCGGGGCGTCAGCTCGCACTGTATGCGCAGGGCTTCCTGCTCATGGGTGCGTTCGTGGCCGTCTACAACTACTTGGGGTTCCACCTCGCTGAGCCGCCCTTCGCGCTGCCGACCTGGGTCGTGACGCTGCTCTTCCTCGCCTACCTCGCCGGAACAGTCTCGTCGCCATGGGCCGGCTCTCTGGCCTCTCGTCTCGGTCGATACCCGGTGCTGCTGGGCGCGATCGCCGTGATGGCCGCGGGTGCGACCACGATGCTGGCTCACGCCACCCCGATCCTGCTGCTCGGGCTGCTTCTGTTCACCGGAGGTTTCTTCGGGGCGCACGCGGTGGCATCGGGGTGGGCGCCGGTCGCGGCAGGCCCCGACAGCAGAGCACAGGCGTCCTCGCTCTACTACTTCGGCTACTACGCGGGATCGAGCCTGTTCGGCTGGGCGCTCGGCATCGTGTTCGGCCAGGCGGACTGGGTGTGGTTCATCGCCGCGGTCCTCGCCATGTGCGGTCTCGCTGCGATGGCGGCCGTCGCGACGCTGCGCACCTCTGCGGGAAACCGCTCCTGAGAGGATGGGCGCATGCGCCTGAACCTCCTCGCCGCGTACGACGGACAGCTTCGGACAGATGCGGAGACCGCTCACGCACTCGCCGTCTCATCGAAGGGTCCCCTGCGTCTCGCGGTGTTCCCGGGTGGCCGCGGGTTCGTGTCTTACGCGGACCTCGACGGAGCGGATGCCGCGCGTGCGGCTGAGCTCGTCGACGCCGCGCTGGAGCACTTCCGCGGCATTGCGGCCATCACGAGCGTGGAGTGGAAGACGCGCGGCCACGACCATGCGCCGGGGCTGCACGATGCGCTCGTCACGCGCGGGTTCGTGCCGGAGGATGCCGAGTCGATCATGATCGGCGACGCCGCGCTGCTCGCTGAGGAGGTCGCGGTTCCTCACGGGGTGGAGCTGCGCCGTGCCCGCACCGAGGCGGAGGTGCTGGCCATGGAGGAGATGCAGGGCACCGTCTTCGAGGACCCTCACTGGCGTTCGCGGGCAGAGATGACTCTGCAGCGCATCCGCTCGGATGACACGGTCGAGCTGTGGATCGCCGTGGCTGATGGCGCGGTGATCAGCGCCGGGCGTCTCGAGCCGGTGGCCGGGACCGATTTCGCCGGATTGTGGGGCGGCGCGACGCTGCCGACGTGGCGCGGGCGTGGGGTCTACCGCGCACTCACCGCGCAGCGTGCACGCTCCGCTCTCGCTCGGGGCAAGCGCTACCTCCAGTCCGACTCGACGGAATTCGCCCGGCCGATACTCGAGCGCGCTGGGCTCATCAGGGTGTCGACCACCACTCCCTATCTCTGGACGCCGGAGGCGGACTGAACAGCTCGCCGTTCGCTGCTGACGGACGCGGGCCCCGATGTCGGTGGCCCGGCATACGCTGGAGGTATGCAAACCACGCGCAGCGTCCGTCCTTTCGAGGTCATCAGCGAGTACGCGCCCGCCGGCGACCAGCCGAAGGCCATCGCCGAGCTCGCTTCGCGCATCAATGCCGGCGAGACCGACATCGTCCTGCTCGGCGCGACGGGAACAGGAAAGTCCGCGACGACCGCCTGGCTGGTCGAGCAGGTGCAGCGGCCGACGCTCGTCCTCGCACACAACAAGACTCTCGCCGCGCAGCTCGCCAACGAGTTCCGCGAGCTGATGCCGAACAACGCGGTCGAGTACTTCGTCTCCTACTACGACTACTACCAGCCGGAGGCGTACGTCCCTCAGACGGACACCTTCATCGAGAAGGACTCGTCGATCAACTCCGAGGTCGAGCGTCTGCGTCACTCGACGACCAACTCGCTGTTGAGCCGTCGAGATGTGATCGTGGTCTCGACCGTTTCCTGCATCTACGGCCTCGGTGCGCCGGAAGAGTACCTCCGGGCTATGGTCGCGCTTCAGGTGGGGGAGCGCTACGACCGGGACGCGTTGATCAGGCAGTTCATCTCGATGCAGTACAACCGCAACGACGTCGACTTCTCCCGGGGTAACTTCCGCGTGCGGGGCGACACGATCGAGATCATCCCCGTATACGAGGAGCACGCGATCCGCATCGAGCTGTTCGGCGATGAGATCGAGGCGCTCTACTCGCTCCATCCGCTCACCGGAGAGGTCCTCGAGAAGCTCGACTCCGTGCCGATCTTCCCCGCCTCCCACTACGTCGCGGGCACGGACGTGATCCAGCGCTCCATCGGCACGATCGAGCACGAGCTCGAAGAGCGGCTCAAGGAGTTCGAGCGTCAGGGGAAGCTTCTCGAGGCCCAGCGTCTGAGGATGCGCACCACCTTCGACCTCGAGATGCTGCAGCAGCTCGGGTTCTGCTCGGGCATCGAGAACTACTCGCGGCACATGGACGG
>JAZBLP010000103.1:0-10842 GCA_037033305.1 Actinomycetota bacterium
CGGTCTCCACCGTGGCCGCCGAGCTGGGGGCGGACACGATCATCGTCGCGAGCCGTCCCGACGGCGAGCCCGACTTCGTGAAGCACCTCAGCTGGCAGCTCGAGGGCACCGCCGCCCAGCTCGTGCTCTCGAGCCGCCTCACCGATGTCGCCGGCCCGCGCATCTCCTTCGCTCCGGTCGAGGGCCTTCCGCTGATCCAGGTGCAGATCCCCTCGTACGAGGGCGGTCAGCATGTGCTCAAGCGCGCGCTCGACATCGCCGTCGCAGCCGTCGCACTCATCCCTATCGCACTCATCACGCCGATCCTCGCGCTCCTGGTCAAGCTGGACTCGCCCGGACCGCTGTTCTTCTCGCAGGAGCGCGTCGGTCGCGACGGTCAGACGTTCAAGATCATGAAGTTCCGCTCGATGAAGACCGACGCCGAGCAGCAGCTTGCGACGCTGAAGGAACAGAACCAGGGAGCGGGTCTGCTCTTCAAGATGAAGGACGACCCTCGCGTCACGCGTGTCGGCAGGATCCTGCGCAAGCTGTCGCTCGACGAGCTGCCGCAGTTCTGGAACGTCCTCATCGGCGACATGAGCGTCGTCGGCCCACGTCCGCCACTGCCCTCCGAGGTCACCGCGTACGACGGCACCGTGTTCCGTCGGCTCTACATCAAACCCGGCATCACAGGCCTGTGGCAGGTCTCCGGACGCAGCGACCTGTCGTGGGACGAGAGCGTTCGTCTCGACCTGCGCTATGTCGAGAACTGGTCGGTCATGAACGACCTGCAGATCATGTGGCGCACCGCCAAGGTCATGGTCCGGCCCAGCGGAGCATACTGAGTACATGATCAAGGGGAATGCCCTCACCATTGCGATGGTGGGGACAAGAGGGGTGCCTGCGGCCTACGGCGGATTCGAGACCGCCGTCGAAGAGGTGGGTCGGCGACTCGCTGACCGTGGCCACGACGTCGTGGTCTACACGCGGGGTTCGAAGAGTCGTGAGAAGAAGTACCTCGGCATGCGCGTGGTCCACCTCCCCGCCATCCCGGTCAAGCAGGTCGAGACCCTGAGCCACACCGGGTTCTCGGCGCTCCACCTGATCTTCCGTCGGCGTCCGGACGCGGCCTTCGTCTTCAACGCCGCGAACTCCCCGTTCGTCCCCCTCTTCCGACTGCGGCGGGTCCCCACGGCCCTCCACATGGACGGGCTCGAGTGGCGGCGGTCCAAGTGGGGCCCGCGGGGCAAGGCCTACTACCGATGGGCGGAGCAGTTCGGCGTGCGCACGAGCGACGCTCTGATCGCGGATGCTCCGGGCATCGCCGACTACTACACCCACCAGTTCGACGTGCCCACCGAGATGATCCGCTACGGCGCGCCGATCCTCGACTCCGTCGCCGACTCGCGACTCGACGAGCTCGATCTGCGCCCCGGTGGCTACCACCTGATCGTGGCGCGCTTCGAACCCGAGAACCACGTGCTCGAGATCGTCGAGGGATACCGCCGGAGCACCGCGACCCTCCCCCTCGTCGTTGTGGGCTCGGCCCCGTACAGCAATGACTACACCGAGCAGGTCCGCCGGGCCGCCGCGGGCGACGACCGCATCCGCCTGATCGGCGGCGTGTACGACCAGGAACTGCTCGACGCTCTGTACTTCCACGCGCTCACCTACGATCACGGCCACTCGGTCGGCGGCACGAACCCGTCGCTGCTGCGGGCGATGGGCGCGGGTACGGCGACGATCGCGTTCGACGTGCCGTTCAACCGCGAGGTGCTCGACGGCAACGGATGGTTCTTCACCCAGCCCGACCAGGCGGCGGCGGCCTTCGAGCGCGCCGAGGCCGACAGCGACGGCGCGCGCGACAGCGGCCGGCGAGCCCAGGAACGCGCGCGGGAGAGCTTCCGCTGGGACGCCGTCGCAGACGCGTACGAAGATCTCGCTCGACGGCTGTCGACCGGCCTCAGCGTCCACCGGGTCGCCCGCCGCGCGCGTCGACGGGCGGAGGACTGGTGAGCGGCTCCTCGACCCGCACAGTCCTGGTCGCGCACCCCGGTGCTGAGATGTTCGGCTCCGACCGGATGCTCCTCGAGAGCGTCATCGGCTTCGTCGACAGCGGCGCGCGCGTCGTCGTCGCGCTGCCCGCACGCGGCATGCTCGACGTCGAACTCCGCAGGGCCGGCGCTGAGGTCGTCGTCATCCCGATGCTCGTGCTGAGGAAGCTCCTGCTCACGCCGAAGGGCCTTCCGACGCTCTTCCGCGACATGTTCCGCGGCGCGGGCGCAGCCTGGCGGCTGATCAGCCGGGTTCGCCCGGACGTCGTGTACGTGTCGACGATCATCGCGCCGCAGTGGCCCGTGATGGCGCGACTCCGAGGGATCCGAGCAGTGAGCCACGTGCATGAGGCCGAGGCATCAGGACACCGCCTCGTGAACGCCCTGCTCTACCTGCCGCATCTCGCGGCGCATCGCACGCTCGTGAACAGCCGTTTCAGCCTCGAGACGATCGCGCACGCGCTGCCGCGGCTCGCGCGCCGCAGCGTCGTGGTCTACAACGGGGTCGCATCGCCCGAGACCCCGGCCGCGCCACGGCGCAGCGTCGACGGCCCGCTGCGAGTGCTGTTCATCGGACGCCTCTCCCCCCGCAAGGGCCCGGACGTCGTCATCGAGGCCGCAGCACAGTTGGCGCAGACGGGGCGCGATGTGCGGGTCACCCTCCTCGGTGCGGTGTTCGCCGGGTACGAGTGGTTCGAGGAGGAGCTGCGTCACCGCGCCGCAGAATCGGGCGTCGACGTGGTCTTCGCCGGCTTCCATCAGAGCATCTGGCCGTTCCTCGAAGACGCCGATGTGCTGACGGTGCCGTCGCGCGTGGACGAGCCCTTCGGGAACACGGCGGTCGAGGGAATCCTCGCCCGCCGTCCGGTGGTCGCCAGCGACAGCAGCGGTCTTCGCGAGGCCGCCGGGGGCTACCCCACCTCGACGCTCGTGCCTGCCGACGATCCGCAGGCCCTCGCCGGCGCACTCGCGCAGTTCATCGAGCGATGGCCGACAGTGCGCGACGCCGTCGACGACTCCCGTCGCATCGCGCTCGATCGCCACGCGCCCGAGCAGTATCGGGCCACAGTGACCGATCATGTGATCGCCCCAACGTGATCTGTCCGTCCTCGCCCCTGGTCAGGGTTCTGTCGTGAGAGCCCTGACCGCCGCACCCAGACGAGTCGATGCGACCTCGATGGTGCGGAGCACACGCTCGTGGCGCGCGCGACTCGTATGCGCATCGGGGATGTCGAAGACCGACTCCGGCCCGTGGCGGCGCCACCGCGACAGTTTGGGCGGCTCGACGAACCCGCGTTGCGCATTCATCAGTTCGGCGAGCGCGTCGAGATCGATGGGCATCGCCGCGGTTCGAGAGGCGTTCGCATGCTCCGCGAGCGCCACGGCCTCGAGCAGCGTGAATGTGCGCGTCCGCGCCGAGGGCATGAGCAGTGCCACCGCCCCTCGCTCTGCCGCGGTCGCCGTGAGGATGAGCCGGGCCGAGTCGATGTGGTCGCTCGCGAGTCGCACCGAGCGGTATCCCTCGGCGAAGTCCGACCACCCCTCCCGGTCCGCCAATCGCGACCGCATCGTGTGGCACACCGCGACGCCGCCTCGAGCGCTGGCCCCGGCGGACGCGAAGACCGACCCGTCGGGTGCGCCGAACGTTGACAGCTCGCGTGCCATGAGGAACGAGATCACCGGTGATCGGCATACGTTCGCCGCGCAGACGGCGAGCACCGATTCGGGCCGCATTCATTCTCCTCACATGCCGGTGCCCCTAGGCTATACAGCGCACCTGCGTGCCTGCTCTGTGAGAGTGAATCCTGTGGGGGGCGAATCATCACGGAATGCAGGCGGCTGGACTCGGTACGGGGGAAGAACATGGATCTGAAGGATTACCTCACGGCTCTGCGGGACCGGTGGTATCTGCTGGTCGCTGCGACGGTCATCGGCGCGGTCGGGGGATTCGCATATGCGACCGTCCAGCCCGACCAGTACGAGGCGACGACGAGCGCGTACGTCTCGTCTCAGCGGGGCGACACCGTGAGCGAGCTCGTCCAGGGCTCGCAGTACACCCAGAGCCTCATGCAGTCCTACGCCAACCTGGCGACCACTCCCGCCGTGCTCGAGCCGGTCATCGAAGATCTGGGGCTCGACAAGACGGTCGAAGGGCTGGCCGAATCGATCTCGGCCGAGGTCGAGCTCAACACCGTGATCGTGACGCTGACCGTCGTCAGCACCGACCCCGAACAGGCCCAGGAGACGGCAGCCGCCGTCATGGATTCCCTCGCATCGGTGACCAGCGACCTCTCGCCCAAGGATGCGACCGGCAAGCCGTCCATCGTCCTCACGACGGTGACGCCGCCGAGCGTGCCGAAGTTCCCGTTTGCGCCGAACACGCGCCTGATCGCCATCACGGGTGCGATCCTCGGCCTCGTCCTGGCCGTCATCTACGCGGTCCTGAAGCAGCTTCTCGACACCCGCATCCGCTCGGAAGAGGATGCTGAGCGATCCGCCGGCATCCCGTTCCTGGGCCGGGTCCCCCGCCCGAGCGGCACGCGTCGCTCGCAGCGGTCGTCGATCAGCGGGCAGTGGGACTCCTCGGCATCGACGCGTGAGGCCTATCGGCGCCTCGCCGCCAGCCTCGACTTCGCCGACATCGACGGAGACCTCCGCATGGTCGTGGTGTCGTCCGCGTTCGCTGGAGAAGGCAAGACGACAACGGCGGTCAACCTCACGCTCGCGCTGGCGGAGCGCCGCCCCCGCGTGCTCCTGATCGACGCCGACCTCCGCCGCCCCCGGATCGCGGAGGCGTGCGGACTCGACGGGTCGGTGGGGCTCACCACGGCGCTCACGCACCAGGCATCTCTTGAAGAATCCATCCAGAACTGGGGCACGAGGAACATCGACGTGCTCACCAGCGGCCTGCGTCCGCCCAACCCGACCGAGGTCATCAGCTCGGCGGCGATGCAGGAGCTGCTCCGCGAGGTGCGCGAGAATTACGACTTCGTCGTCGTCGATTCCGCGCCGGTGCTGCCGGTCAGCGACACGCTCACGCTCGCACGTGCATCGGGTGCGAGCCTGCTCGTCGGCCGCTACAAGGTCACGCGTCGCCAGTCGCTGCGCCGGGCCGTCGACACCCTGACGGGGGCCGGAGCCCGGGTGATCGGCTTCGTGCTCAACGCGGTGCCCCCGGAGCACTCCTCTTCGAGCTACTACGAGGATGCCGAGCTGGCCGACCCCGCGAACGAGAAGAAGACGCCGGAGACCCGCTCCTCCGAGAAGCAGGCCGCGACCAAGAAGAAGTCCGAGAAGGACGCGTCGACCAAGACCTCTCGCTGAGTCAGACGCTCAGGTGAGCGACGCGAGGGTGTAGGCGAAGTCGCCGCCGTGTTCGCGGCGGTGATGCTCCGCAGCGGTGACGGCGACGACGTCCATCGCGATCGCCGGAGTGAGGAGCGCCGGGTCGACCTCTGCCGCGGCGAGCAGATCGCGCCACTCTTCTGCGAGGTCGCCGCGGATCAGCGCGTCGCGCAGGACGCCGTCCCTCACAGCCAGCGAGAGCGCATCGAAGAAGAACGGGGCGGGACGCGCATCCTCGAAGTCGATCGGGCCCCAGTCGTCGGGGCCACGACCCAGGACATTCTCGGGGGTGAGGTCGCCGTGCGCCGTGACCCACGGCACTTGGCCCACGAGGTGTGCGGCCCTGGCCACGTCATCCCACCGTGGCTGCCCCCGCAGCTCGTCGAGCACCGACCGCGCGTCTCGCACGAGCGGTCTGCGGACCGTGTCGCGGGAGAGCCGGGCGGTCGAGATGGCGAGAACGGCGCGCAGCAGGGCGATGCGGTCGTCCGGCTGCCAGAACCGTGCCGGCCGGCCGGGGACCCGCGCTTCGGTCAGCAGCGTGCCGTCAGCGTCCAGGTGCCATTCGACGCTCGCGTAGACCTCGCCGAGCTCGAGGCGACGCTGTCGATACTCCGGGGGGAGCGGCGAGCGGCGCAGATGGGTGACGGTCACGTCGGCGCGGTCGAAGCCGACCAGCCCGCCGTCTTTGGTCATCAGGACCCTGACCGGCAGGTGCGCCGCCGGGGTGCCGTCTTCCCGCCCGTGCAGGTGTACGCTCCTCGGCGCCGCAAGGAGCCGGCGGACGTCGAGCACTGCTCGCTTCGCCCCCCGCTGCCGTTCGACGTGCGCGAGCATGACCCGCCACCCCCTCCGCGGGGCCGGGAGCACCGCGGTGCGGGTGTCGAGTATCCGCCACCGACCCGGTGCGAGGTCGACGCTGCGCCCACGGAGGGCATCGGCCAGTGCGGCCTTCGCCTCGCGCTCCCGTGCGAACCCGTTCATCGCGACCGCTTGCCCAATGAGCGGCGGATGAACGAGACCACGGTGAGCAGGTCCTCACGGGTCCGAGGCGAGAGGAGGGCGAGGAGGAGCAGATAGACGACGCTGGCGCCGACCGCCACGAGAACCGTCGCGATCGATGTCCAGCCCAGCACGCTGATTCCCAGAGCGATGAGCCCGCAGGGCACTGAGACGCTCAGGAGGATGCGGAGGATGTTGGCGATGAGCGGCTTCGCCGGAACACCCGTCACTCGCGACGCCCACACGAGCGATGCGATCCAGTGCAGCGCATACGCCGCTGTGCTTCCTACGGCGACCCCGAGGGCACCCCACGGGAGGCCGGCCAGGATGATCACGATCATGATCGGGCGGACGACGAGGAACATGCGCAGCTGTGCGCCGGTGTTCGCGGTCGCGAGGAACATCCAGTACGAGACCTGTGAGGTGGCGCGAAGCACGCCGCCGATGGCGAGCACCGCGAAGATCGGTGCCATGGGCGCCCACTGCGGGCCGAAGAGGACGTCGACGATCGCGGGGGCCATTCCCGCAGCCAGCGCGAAGAGCGTCGCCGTCGCGTAGCCGCCGACGATCTGGGCCTTCAGCAGGTAGCCCGCGAAGCGCTCCTTCTCTTCGTGGATCCGCGAGAGCACGGGAAGGGCGACGCGCGTCATCGGCGCGTTGATCTGATTGAGCGGTGCCATCAGGAGTTGGTACGCGCGGTCGTAGTAGCCGAGCGGACCGGCGCCCCACACGACGCCGATCGCGATGTTGTCGACGTTCTTGGTTCCGTAGGAGATCAGCTGCGTCGCGAAGAGCGCCGCGCCGAACTTCATGAACCGCCGAATCGAGGCGCCTCGCTGCGGCAGTCCGGGCAGCCAGCGGGCGATCGCGACCGACAGCACGAGGAGCACCAGCGACGATGACAGCTGCTGCACGACGAGCGCCCAGTATCCGAAGCCCTGCAGCGCGAGCACGATGCCGACCGCGAATCCGACGGTGGGGGCTACGGCCTCGGTCACCGAGAGCCCGAGGAACCGCAGGCGTCGTGTCAGATCGGCGCGATACTGCGTGACCATGCCGCTCAGCACGAAGCCGATCGACATCACGACCACGATCGCAGGCACCTCGTCGTTCGAGTACAGCAGACCGACCAGCGGCGCCGCCAGTGCGACGATGACGGCGCAGCCGGTGCCGAGGGCCGTGTTCACCCAGAAGAGGTTCGTGCGCTCGCCGATCGAGACATGCTTGGCCTGGATCGCCGCGCTGGACAGCCCGAAATCACGGAAGAGCTCGGAGATGCCGATCACGGCAGCGACCATCGCGATCAGGCCGAAGTCATCGGGTGTCAGCAGCCGCGCGAGAACGAAGATCGAGACGAACTGCAGAACCGTCCGGTACAGCTGCCCGGCGAGCGTCACACTAGCGCCGCGTGCGGCCGCATCCCCCAAAGACGCGCGCTGAGAGACCACTCGTGATACCCCCAGTATTCCGCCCCGATGAGCCCGTAGACTCGATGTGGGTAATACTACAGCCGCAGGCGGACGAGGGGGGTCACGCATGATGACGGTCGCGCCTCAGGCCACGCGTCTGCACCGGACCTTCTTCACCGACGCCGAGGCTGCGCTGGCGCTGCTGACGCTGTTCCTCATCGGCGCTCGCATCTTCTTCGGGTCCGGCATCAGCATCGGGCAGATCCTGGCGCTCGCACTGCTCCCTCTGTGGCTGCCTCGGCTCGTGGCGACCAGGGCCGGTTTCTGGCTCGCCATCGCGGCGGCCGTCTCCACGGTCTCCGGCGTGTGGTTGACCGCCGTCGCCGCGCAGGATCACGACACCTCGCAGAGCACACTGATCGCGACGACGCTGCTGTTCCTCAGTGTGCCCATGGTCGCCGCGATCATCGTCTGGGCGCAGCGCTTCGTGCCGCTGTGGACGATCGGGGTCACCTACGGACTGGGCATGGTCGCGGCAGCCGTGATGCGCCCCTCGACATTCGCCGAGAACCCGTGGAAGTTCGCGATCGGACTCCCCATCGCCGTCATCGTACTGTCGCTCACCCTCCGTGCCCGCAGACGCCTGAGCGACATGATCGCCCTCGGCGGGCTGGCTCTCGTCTCCGTGGCGATGGACTCGCGCGCGTTCTTCGGAGTCTTCACGATCGTGCTGCTGCTGCTCGTGTGGCAGGCGATGCCGAGGATCTCGAACAAGCGGATGTCGGCGGCGAAGGTGCTCGTCTGGGCCGCGGCGATCGGCGTGACCGTCTACGTGATCGGGACGAGTCTGCTCGTCGAGGGCTACCTCGGCCAGGATGCTCAGGCGCGCTCCGTCGAACAGCAGGAACGAGCGGGCTCGATCCTCGTGGGCGGACGTCCGGAACTCGCCGCCACTGCCGCACTGTTCCTCAGTCGTCCGCTGGGTTTCGGCGCCGGCACCATTGCTTCCCCGTCCGACATCCTCGTCGCCAAGTCCGGGATGCAGGTCATCAACTACGACCCGAACAACGGCTACGTCGAGAACTTCATGTTCGGACCGACGAAGTTCGAGCTGCACTCGATGACCGGCGATCTCTGGGCGTACTTCGGCTGGCCCGTGCTGATCTTCCTCGTCATCGCAGTCGTCCTCATGGTCCGCAGGGTCGCGGTGGAACTGGCACGCGGCACGGCCACGGCGCTGCTGCTGTTCGCGGTCATCATCACCGCGTGGAACCTCTTCTTCAACCCGATCTACAGTTCGGCACCGTTCTTCGGGCTCGCTCTCGGGCTCGCCCTGGCCGGCCCCCACCTTCGCTTCGAGGAGTCCCCGTGGCGCGAGAAGACCTTCACCCGATGAGCGCGATGCCCCTGAGGGTGATGATGTCGACACCGGCCATCCGCGATACGACCAACCCCTACATCGTCCAGCTCGTCGACGCCGTGGGACGCGAGGTCGATGTGCAGCTGTTCTCCTGGCGCACCGCGATCCTCGGCCGCTACGACGTCTTGCACGTCCATTGGCCCGAGATCTTCACGTCGGCGTCGAGCGGTTCCAAGCGCTGGGCGCGCCGTGCGCTGACCATCGCCCTGCAGACGCGGATCGCGCTGACGAAGACCGCTCTGGTGAGAACCGCGCACAACGAGCGGCCGCACGAATCCACCTCGAAGGTGGACTCCGCGATCCTCCGGCGATGGAACCGCCTCACCACACTGTGGATCATCCTCAACGAGCGCACGCGCACCGAGACGGCCGCCGAGCGGGTCTTGATCCCGCACGGACACTATCGCGATCACTTCGCACCGTTTCCGCGCCTGGAAGCCGCAGACGATGTCGTCAGCGTGGTCGGACACATCAGACCGTACAAGGGCATGGAAGAGCTCGTGGCGGCCGTCGCCGACGACTCGGCCGACGGCGCGTTCCGGCTCCACGTGGCGGGGAAGCCCGCGGATGCCGCTCTGGGCGAGACGCTCACGGAGAACGCATCCGGATCGGATCGGATCACCCTCGAGCTCGACTTCGTCGACGACCGGCGGATCGTGGAGATCATCTCCTCGTCGTCCCTCGTGGTGCTCCCCTACCGTCAGCTGCACAACTCCGGGGTCGCGCTGCTCGCGCTGTCGCTCGACCGGCCCGTGCTCATCCCCGACAACGCGGTCACTCGCGACCTCCAGAATGAGGTCGGCACAGCATGGGTGCACCTGCTCGGCGCCGACACCGAGCTCACACAGGACATCCGTGATGCGCTCGCGCAGGGCGTCCCCGAGGGATCCCCGGACCTGAGTGCGCGCGAGTGGCCACTGACGGCCCACCAGCACGCGACCGCCTATGCCCGCGCAGCAGAGATCCGCGGGCGTCGGTGACGCCCGCGGATCTCTGTGCTGTGGCTCTGTGCTGTGGCTCTGTGCTGTGACTCGGCGGTGCCGGGTCAGGGGATCGGAACGACCTTGATCGTCCCGAACGACACCGTGTACGGCACATTCGTTGTACCCGAGCCCAGGTAGGCGGCGACACCGACGTGCCCTGCGGCCTGCAGAGCCGCAGTCGCATCCGTCGTCGACACCTGCCATGAGGTCGGCTCCGTCGCGCCCGTCTTCCACACCTTCGCGCGGATCGTCGTCGGATTCGTCCCGAACGCCTGCACCCGCACCTGCAGCTCCTCACCCGCAGCGAGCGTGAGCCCCGCGATGTTCGCCGCCGTCAACGTCGTCGCCGTACGCTGCAACTGCAATTGCACCGACCCGTTCGCCGCGATCACCACCCGCGCACGATAATCCTCCGCACCCACCCGACGAGCGATGAACGACGTGAAGGCGCTGCCGCCGACCGGGAGCTGGCTCACGGTCACCGTGGAAGTGAGGTCGGCGGACTCCGACGAGATCGCCGCGAGATACGCCGCACGCGTCGACCCTGCTCCGACCGCGATCTTGGCGGACGCACCATCGACCGAGTAGGCCGACAGCGACGTCGTCGAGTACGACCACGCCCCGCCCGTGGCCGCAGAACCCCAGCCGTT